>NZ_JAYUPA010000610.1:0-1511 GCF_043760365.1 Armatimonas sp. | reverse complement strand
TTCTACTTGCTGGAGCTAAGAAGAGTCAGTATCCGCTACGTAACACCGCGATTATCTCCCTGATCCTCGACACGGGACTGCGGGTCTCCGAGGTCTGTGGGCTGACCCTGCGCGACCTAGATCGTGACTCGTGGAGCCTTAGAGTCATGGGAAAGGGCAATAAGGCCCGGACGGTCTACGTGGGCTCTCGCAGTGCCCAGCGCGCCTTGATCGAGTACCTGCGCCTCGCTGAGCGCGATGCTGCTGACCCACTCTTCCAAAGCGAGCGCGGTGGTGCAAAGCTCACGCCAATGGGCATTTATCACATCGTCCAGAGCTGTGGACTTGTTCGTGGAATTTCGGGGGTCGGTCCGCATGACCTTCGGCATACATTCGCCTTTAGCTTCATCCAAGGCGGAGGCAGCGAGTTCACCTTGCAGACCATGCTCGGGCACACGTCCCTCTCAATGACGCGCAAGTACGTGAATTTAGCGGGAGCCGATCTTTCCGCTCAAGCTCGGGCTGTAGGAACGCTGGATGCCGTACTACGAAAAAAATAGGGTTCAAGATTCCGCAGAATTGCGAAATATAAAGTGCGTTATACTGGCAAGATAAATATAACGTGGTAGTATAGGTATGGTCAATCCGACCACTCAAACCTCATAGCAGGTTTGGAAAGGAAGTCTGTATGTCACGTAGACCAAGAACAACGGATGTACTCGCCTCAGGGGCCATGCTATTGGCCCTGTCGGTGATTCTGCCCAGCACGCTGAATCCGCGCACGCTCTTCGACGAGGACGCCATCGCGCAGCTCGCTGAGAGTATTCAAGAGGAGGGCTTACTCGCACCGCTCGTTGTTCGTCCCAAGAAAGACACTGACGGCACCTATGAGATTGTCGCCGGAGAGAGGCGGTATCGTGCCTGTAAGCTGCTCGGCTTCGATGAGGTGCGCGTCATTGTTCGCGCCGACCTCGACGATGATCTGAAGGCTCTCACCGCGGCTATCGTGGAGAATGTCCAGCGCGAGGATCTGGAGGTATTTGATCTCGCTCGGGCCTACAAGAAGCTGCGTGAGCTGGGCCACCCGCTCAAGGAAGTGGCGCGTCTGGCCAAGCGCAGCAACCCGGATATCTCCAATACGATCCGGCTTCTTGAACTGCCGGAGAGTGTCCAGCAGCAGATCCAGCGCAAGGAGATCTCCCCAAGCCACGGCAAAGCGCTCTTAGGGCTTGCGGAGTGGCCGGAGGAGATGGAGCGTCTGGGGAAGATGACGGTTGATGAAGCATGGTCGTCTCACGCTCTGGAGAACGTCGTGGCCGCTGCCAAGCGCGAGCGCGAAGCCGAGCGATCCCCCAAGATGGAGATCGAGGAAGAAGCCCCAGCGGAAAAGCCCACCGTCACCGCGCCACCAACTCCCGCGCTCCCGACTGTTCCGCCCCCTGCGCTTCCTGTGCCGCTCCTCCCACAGCGAACGGCATCGGCGGTTCCTGTTCCGGCTCTACCACCTACGTCAATAGCTCCGCCAGCAAGTG
>NZ_JAYUPA010000609.1:0-4260 GCF_043760365.1 Armatimonas sp. | reverse complement strand
CCGGTGTCGTACTCCCTGGAGCCATTATTGTTATCAAAGCTGGCCCCACAGATCTTGAGGACATGCAGTTTAACACGGCCTCCAACGGTCTGGTTTCCACTGGTGATTTGACCGCAGGCACCCGTGACTACAGAGCACGTGCCCTAGTCAATGGGATCGGCTATAAAGAGATTATGGGGAAAGTTGTCGTCATAGATGACCAGACCATTGAGGTTGAGATCAAGCTGGAATCACAAGGTGAAACCGTCATTGATATCTTCCGTAAACAGATCCGACTCGATATAGACGATCCGGGTTTGTACACCTTCCGTGACCGAGAGCACCTGCAATTTTTCCCGAATGCCGTCGGCAATCGCCAGAGCCTAAACAAGGCACTTCGCTCTATACCTGGCATGGTTCCCAATAGTCTTAATCGTTTGCACTCTCGTGGGGAAGCAGACACGGGCACCTATTATATTGATGGGTTCCAGCTTCCCTCGCTACTCGCGGGGCGTGCCTCCCAGTTCCTGACTCCTGAGATGATCGAGTCACTTAAAGTTCGTACGGGTAACATAGGAGCGAACCTGGGTGGCAGTAGCACGGTTCTTGAGACCTCTCTGCGCCCTGCGATTAGTCGGGGAGGCAGCCCCTTGATGCCTTCTTTTGAGTATGCATTCAATACCGAAGACTACGGTGGCAACTCTCAGGCATTTACGATCAGTCGGCAGCTCGGGGCCATGCGCTCAGATAATGAGGGCAAGCTTGTCCCTAACCCCAACTCACATGCGGGCTTTGTTCTTAGTTACTCTCGCCGAGAGAGTGCCAACTTCCTGGAATCTCCCCAGCCTCAGCGCCAGCTCTCTAATAACACAGGAAAATCAGACTCCCTTTTGGGTAAGTTTAGCTACCGCCTAAGCCGACAAATGGAAGCCTCAGCGTTTCTAGGCATCAGTGGCTCACGCAATGGGGTTGCCAACCGACAGGGCCTACGCGCACAGTTTGGTCGCCTAGGATTCGGATTCGGGGGTAACCGTCCTGTAACAGCATTCCCTCAGGTGAATTTCTTGGACGGCACAAATTTCAGCGCGAGCCAGGAAATTCTAGGTAACAATGTCTCGCAATCAGATGACAATCGCTTCTACGCCGTTCAACTCACGCGGACATTCTCGCCTCTGCTGCGGGGGAATTTCTCCATCGGAGGGGCAGAGACACGCCAAGACACGAAAAATAAAAATGCCCTCGGATTTCCCTTAACCACAGGCGCGGCATTCGACCCTGCAACTCTGCCTGCCGACTACTCCATTGAGTATAACCCGACGACAGGGCTGAACTTCACCCAATCCCAAGTACAGGCAGACTTCAGCTACGGCAATGAGAGAAGCAAACATAACTACAAGTTCGGTATTCTCTCCCAGACTCTCCGTGGAAACGAAGTCTACCAGTTTGTGCCCATGAGCAATACAGCACTCAATGCGGCACTTAATATCAACTCCTTCCTGGCCAATAGCCTCCGGTTCAATAGCGACAACACCTCCCCTTCGACGTTTATTCGTCGTACAGGGGGATCCAGTGCCTTCTATGTGCAGGATACCTACATCCCTATTGAGCGCCTCCGCCTGAGTGTGGGAGCTCGCGTGGAGAACTTTGAGCAAAACCAGCGCATCCGGGTAGTAGGTACGGGAGCTCGCCCCGATATCAGTAGTAAGCGCTCGGAGAGCGCTGTCTCGCCCCGTATTAACCTACTCTATCAGTTTCCTAATGGGATCCTAAAAAGCCTAACAAATGGACAATTGACGGTGCTTCGTGCGGGTTACAACCAAATATTCACAGCCCCCGGCATTGGTCAGGGTGCCATAGGTACCAATCAGACAGGTGCCACTCCCCTACCTGTAGCTGCCCAAACAAACAACCAGCTTGATTTGAGTATTGAACAACAGCTCAAGGCCCAGAGCATGCGCCTCTCGTTCTACAACAAGGATATCAAGAATACGCACCAGTGGCAGCAGATGATCCAAGGACCGCAGGCGGGGGCGTATATGATGGTCAATGCGGGCAATGCAAAGGTAAGCGGTATTGAGGCCCTCTATGAGTTCAAACCCCGTTCGCTCGATCCCCGGCCTGGTAGCCTGGAGCCGGTTACTCTAGGCCTTAGTGGCTATCTGGCCTATGCAAGTAGCAATGCAAAACGCTCCGCGACTGCAGTTGCAGGTGCCGTTCCGCTGGATTGGGATCAGCAACAAACAATGAACCTCGGAGTGGGCTATCAGCTGATGAACGGGTCACTCTTCTCCCTAGCCTACTACCAGGGAAGCGGGCTGGCATCATCGGTTTCAACCGTGGGTGGAAGCCGGAGCCCGATCAGCCAGTTGGATCTGCGCATCCGAACGAAGTCGAAGCTTATTGCGAACCTTCATGCTTTAGAGATCGGTGTTGAAAACTTGACTAACTCACGCAACCCACTTAACTTCCAGCAAGGAGCTCTCGCGGGCAATAGCCTGGGGGGGACGCGTTTCCAACAAGGCCGTCGCTTCGTGGTTGGCCTGTCAGGAAAGTTCTAATCCCGCAGTTTCTTGGGCCATACCTAAGCTTTGGCCCAAGAATTGCCAACCTAATTATAGGTACTATTTGTGTGTCACCCTTTTTGGGGAGGCGACGAGGAGAGAGTTTTTACTATGGGGCAGAATCCACTGTTCGAGTTTTTCAGACGTGAACCAAGTATCGCTATCGTTCTGGTAGTGATGTCCGTAGTTGGTCTGATGGTGATTATTGAGCGAATCATCGCCTTTGGAAAGTTTGGCTCCACCAGTTCCAGCTTAATGACAGAGACACTTGATCTCGTTAAGGCGGGTCGCGACAACGAAGCCCTACGTGCAGTCAATGACCAGCCTGGCCCTGTTGCAGCCATTGCAAGAGTCATTCTCTCTAATGCCAAGCGACCGGTTCATGAAGTAGAGCGCCTGGTTCAAGAGGCTGCGGAAGAGTACTTTCTGGCCCTGGAAAAATACCTTCCCGTGCTAGATACAATCACAACGCTCTCCCCTCTCTGGGGGCTCTTTGGGACAATTATTGGTATGATCCAGGTCTTTGTCCAGTATGCTTCAGCAAACGACGATAAAACAAAACAAGCAATTCTACCGAGTGTTGGAACAGCACTTTACGCCACAGCGGGTGGAATTCTCATTGCGATGGTCTCATTTATCGCCTACAATTACTTTGCCTCGCGGCGCCTCCGGATTATCGCGGAATCTGAGCAGGCGGCGACGAAGCTGATCAATGCCCTGGAGGCACGCGGCACCTTCGCACGCTAAGTGAGGAGTTTAGTGCTTTCCTCAGGAGATCGTCATGCGTTTCGGTAGTCAGCGGAAAACCAAGGCAACAAAGATCGAGATCATTCCCATGATCGACACGATGTTTTTTCTACTCGTGTTCTTTGTCTTGGCTTCTCTCAATATCATTGACCTCCGCGGCCTCAACCTGGATCTACCTCCCGCTCGTAATGGTGGCCCGGCTCAAAAAGAGCCTAAGGACATCAAGCTGGAGGTGGAGATCGACAAGGATGGCAACAAAACCCTGATCGGGGACAAGGGCCAACAGCCCATTAAAGTCCTCAAAGGAGTCAGTGCCAGTTCAGACATGATCAAGATGGTGGATGCTCAGCTCGGGCGTCCGACGCGGCCTTCGGATCTGGAGAAGGTGACCATTATCATCTCCCCAAACCCGGATACTGCTCACGAGAATGTCATCCATGCGGTTGATGATGCACGAGGAGCACGAATTGAGAAGTTCTCAATTCGTTAAGGGGGTCTAAACGTATGCCGTATATCAAGCGACGAGAAATCAAGAAAACCAAGATTGAGATCATTCCCATGATTGACACAATGTTTTTCTTGCTGGTTTTCTTTATCCTGGCGTCCCTCAATGTCATTGACATGAAAGGTGCCCAAGTAAAGCTGCCAAAGTCAACAAACCAGGACATCCAAGCACAGGCAACGGTCACACTCACTCTCAAAGAAAGCGGTGAGATGCTCATCAATAAGACGGAAAAAGTCCCTAATCTGACTGCCCTTCCCGATTATTTGATGCAGCAGCTCCAGGGGCGGGTTGACTCTAACAACCAGCCTCTCAAACCAGAGAATGCGATTGTCGTTATCAACGCAGATCGCAAAACTCACTATTCGGTGGTTCGAAACTGCATTGACGCAGCACGCCGCGTCAAGTTCCGCAAGTTCTCCATCGCCACGGACCCGAAGTTCGGGGACAAGAGCTAAACAGTAACGGAGT
>NZ_JAYUPA010000608.1:0-1513 GCF_043760365.1 Armatimonas sp. | reverse complement strand
AGGGCGGCGACGGCGCGCCCGATGTCTTCGGGCAGGCCCCAGCGGCGGATCGGCCACGCGCCGCCCTCAATCGCACTGTCGTACTTATCTTTCACCCCTGCCGTCATGTCGGTAGCAATCACGCCAGGGCGCAATTCATAGACACGAATCCCGTACTCCGCCAGCCGCGCCGCCCAGAGCGCTGTCGCCATTCCCAGACCCGCTTTCGAAATACAGTAGTCGCCACGATTCACCGACGCCGTAAACGCGGAGATTGAGGAGACCGTGATAATCTGCGCGTTGCCGCCGCGCGTAATCATCTCTTTGGCGACGCGCTGGGTCAGAAAATACGGCCCCTTGAGATTAATAGAGATCAGTCGGTCGAAGCTCTCCTCGCTGGCGTCGAGAATATCGGCGCGAACGCTCGGCGCGACTCCCGCATTATTCACCAGCAAGTCAATCCGATCCGCTACCGCCAGCGCCGCGTTCACCAGCCGTTCGCGGTCGTCCGCCACCGAGACATCGGCGCGAACCGCAAGCGCATCGCCGCCTGCCTCGCGCACCAGCGCCACGCACTCGTCGGCAGCTTGCACATTGCCCGCATAGTTCACCACCACAAACCACCCGAGCTTGCCCAGCTCAAGGGCAATCCCCCGCCCAATCCCCCGCCCCGCACCGGTCACCAACGCCACGGGCCGCGTCATTTGGTCGCTCCATCCACAGGAGAGGCGACGTCTTCTTCCGTGGGGCCGTCCACCCAGGTCTTGAACTGCGCCGGGAGCGAGCCCTCGGGGTAGGGCGTGACCACACTCCCTCCTCCCGTTATCGGGAGGAGGGCTGGGGAGGAGGGTTTTAGGGCTTTCCAGAGCGCCTCGACGAAGAAGTACTCGCTGAACAAACAGGCTTCGTGGACGCCGATGTTTTTATGGATGTGGTAGATCGAGCCGTTGAGAATCCCCTCAAAGCCAGGCGTTTTGTCGCCGAGGTACTGATCGGCGCAGAGCTCCAGACTTCGGATGGCCCAGGCGCGATACGCCGCGCCCTTGATGGGATCGGGGCAGACAGTCGCCAGATCGAGCAGGCCAGAGGCGGCAATCGCAGAACCCGAACTATCTACGTCTTGATTGGGCGCGTCAAAGTCCCAAGTCGTCACACCGCCACCGGGAAGCTGCGTGAGCAGATAATCCGCGTTTGCCATCGCTGTTTGGAGGTAAATCGCGCGGCCCGTCTGCTGGTAGCTGCGGGTGAAGCCGTAGAGCGACCAAGCCAGCCCACGCGCCCAGCAGGAGTCGCCGCGCCAGCCCTGGTGCGTGCTCTGGCGCAGGCACTCACCGGTTGCTAAATCAAAGAGCGCCTCATGGCTGGTGGAGCCATCGCCACGCACGATCGTCCGGCGCGTGGTCTCGCAGTGGCGGTGCGCCACAGCCAGCAAGTGTTCGTCGTCTAGCCGAAGCCCTGCGCGAAAGATTGTCCCCACATTCATCATGATGTCAATAAACAGACTGGCGGGCTCGACAAAGCTGCGCAGGTACTG
>NZ_JAYUPA010000607.1:0-4261 GCF_043760365.1 Armatimonas sp. | reverse complement strand
CCGTGACCGCGAAGCTACGCGCCGAGGTGCCACTCGATGCGCTCTACTACTGCCCTCACCTCAAGAGCGAGGACTGTGCCTGTCGCAAGCCCAAACCCGGCATGCTGCTCCAAGCTGCCCAGGAACATGAGATTGATCTGAGCGCCTCTGTCTTTATTGGAGACACTCCCACCGATGCCCAGGCTGCCCAGGCCGCTGGGGTTCTGTTTGTGCTCGTTCTCACCGGCCAGACCAAAGACGCTACAGGATTCTCGCCCACACCAAACGCCGTCGCCCAAACTCTCTCCGAGGCTGCCGAGTGGGTGCTGGGACGTGTACAATAGCGTATGTCTGCGCCGATTCGTTTCTGGGGAAGGGTTGTCTCGCTACGCCCACGGCTGGTTCTGACCAAGTTTGAGGGCACCACGGAAGCGAGCTGTCCGGGCTACATCCTGACACTGGAGGGGACACTGACCGAGGGCATGGCCGCGCCTGTCGGGAAGAGCTTCACGGTGGCGATTGGCCCGGCGACCATGCAAAACCGGGAGATTGCGCTGGGGGATCTGCTGCGCGGCGATGCCCACCCCGTTCCCGAGGGGCTCCCCGACACGCCCGCGGAGCTCTACAAAGTGGGCGTGCTGCGCCTGATTGCCCGCACAGAGGCTCCGATTGCGCTCGATCCCCCACGCACGGATGCACCGCTGAGCGCGGATGCGGTCGAGAAAGCGCCCCGTCGTGCGCTGGCGCTCAAGTGCCTGCTCTCCGAGCGCGGGAGCTGCCGCGACTGCTCCCACGCTGTGCTGGCCTGTGTTGTGCGCCTCACCGACCCACGGAACTACCGCACCGGGCGCTGGACACAAGTGCCCGCCTGTCTCGGCCCGGAAGACTGCCCCCATTTTCTGCCACGGGAAGATTAGGGTACGAAGATTAGGGTACAATGGGCTAATTATGACTGGCAGTGCTGTTTACAACCTCACTTTCACGCGCGAGATGATGGACACCCCGATCCTAGGGACTATCTCACGGCGTTTTCGTATTTCCCTAACTATCCGCCGTGCGATGCTCTCTGAAGAGGGAGGAATGGCCGAGGTGACTTTCTCGGGACCCTCTGAGGAGATCGAGCGGGCCATCGCGGATCTGCAGACCTTTGGAGTAACCACACAGGGACCATTGGAGATCCTGGTCGGGGCCACGACCGGTGCGATCCCCAACCTTGGCCGGGGAACCTAGCGCTTGCTACGGACAAGAAAAGCCGGGGAACTTCCCCGGCTTTGTTTATTTTTCGTTATGTTACATTAGTGTGGAACACTCAAGTAAATTCTGATGTATAAAGAAGTGAAGCTATGACAAGATTTACCGAAGATGCCCTACGCGCCTTTCTGGATAACCAGGGAGGAGTGACAAGGTTCTGGCAGCCTGCCGCCGATGTTCACGAAACCCGGGATGCGCTCGTTATTAAACTTGAGATCGCGGGAGCGACAACGGAGACACTGTCCGTCACGCTCTCGGGAGATGGGCGGCACTTGACGGTGGCGGGGTCGCGGGGGGAAGGAAGCGGTGAAGTAAAAACACTGTGCCATCAGCTAGAGATCTACTTTGGCCCCTTTGAGCGCACCTTCGAGCTTCCTGAAGATTTCCGAGTGGATCGGGATGCCATCACGGCGACACTGAAGAATGGCTTTCTGACCATTCGGCTTCCCGAGCGCTCTTTTTCCGCAATGCCGACGCGTAAAATTCCGATTTCACAGGGTTAGATTTTCATTGCACTGGGTAGAAAGGAGTCACAAAACAAATGGACGAAATTAAAACGAACGTGATTGAGGAGCTGGAGAATGTATTTGATCAGCTCAATACCGAGACTCAGGAGACGCCACACATACCGGATGAGCTGAACCTCTTGCCTTTGCGGGATGCGGTCATCTTCCCCGTGCTCGTCGCTCCGATTGTGGTGGGACGCGAGCCCTACATGCGCCTGATCTCCGACTCGGTGCGCGATGGCAGCCGAATTATTGGGATTGTGACGCAGCGCGACCCCGCGACCGAGCAGCCTGGCGTGGGAGATATCTACCCGACAGGGGTCGTGGTGACCATCCGGATGATGAACCGCAACCGCGATACCACCCAGCTACTGGTGCAGGGAATCCAGCGCTTCCAGATTGTCGAGGTGCTTACCGAGGAGCCGTATCTGCGCGCCAAGGTCAAGCTGATTGAGGAAGCGATCACTCTCAGCGACGACGAACAGCTTCAGGTGGAGGCGCTCCGCCGGGAGCTCGCGGGCACGTTTGGTAAGATTGTTGAGCTGAGCAACGGTGATATGCCCGATCACTTCAAGGAGATCGAGCAGGTCACGCCCGTCTGGACCATGACCGACATGATCGCCGCTCACGCTCGGCTCAGCACCGCGGAGAAGATTCAGGTTCTGGAGACCTTTCCTTTAGTCGAGCGGATGGAGCTTTTGCATAGCATGCTCATGCGCGAGGCCCAGATCATGGAGCTGGGTGCCAACATCCACAGCCAGGCCGCAGGCGAGATGAGCAAGGCCCAGCGTGATTACTACCTGCGCGAGCAGCTCAAGGTCATTCACAAGGAGCTCGGTGAAGGCGATGAGCGAGGCCGCGATGTGGAAGAGCTGCGGGAGCGCCTCGACACCGCACAGCTTCCCACTGAGGCCCAAAAGGAAGCGGATCGGGAGCTGGAGCGTATGGCACGCATGGCCTTTGGCGCACCCGAGTACACCGTCGCACGTACCTACCTCGATCTAATGGCCAGCCTGCCATGGGCGAAATCTACCAAGGACAACCTGGATATTCCCCATGTCAAAGAGATTCTCGACGACGATCACTACGGGCTAGATAAGATCAAAGATCGGTTGCTGGAGTTTTTAGCTGTCCGTAAGATCAAGCAGGAGCGCGGTGAGCCCGTGCGCCAGCCGATTCTTTGCTTTGTCGGGCCTCCCGGGGTGGGTAAGACCAGCCTGGGCCGCAGTATCGCCCGAGCGATGGGTCGTGAGTTCTACCGGCTCTCGCTGGGCGGCGTGCGCGATGAGGCCGAGATTCGGGGCCACCGGCGTACCTATATTGGGGCCATGGCAGGGCAGATCATCACCGGGCTGAAGCGCGCGGGTACTAATAACCCGGTCTTCTTACTCGATGAGATTGATAAACTTGGGCACGATCATCGAGGCGATCCGAGCTCGGCACTGCTGGAAGCGCTTGACCCTGAGCAGAACTCGACGTTTCGGGACAACTATCTCGACACCCCTTTTGATCTCTCGAATGTGCTCTTTATCACCACGGCAAACGGGCTGGAGGCGATTCAGGGGCCGCTGCGGGATCGGATGGAGATCATCGAGCTGACGGGCTACACGGAGCAAGAGAAAGTGGCTATCGCACGGCAGCACCTCGTGCCCAAGCAGCTAGGCGAGCATGGGCTGACAGCGGAGCAAGTCACGATCAAGGACTCCGCACTCTACGCTCTGGTGCAAGGGCACACCCGCGAGGCGGGGGTTCGTAGCATGGAGCGCCAGATTGCCGCAGTCTGTCGCAAGGTCACACGCCTCTTCGCCGAGGGCCGCACAGAGCCCCTCACTGTGGATAAAAACACGGTTGAGGAGTTCCTAGGGGCACCCCGCTATGAGTTCGAGGAGCTTGACGATATCACAAGCATTCCTGGGGTGGCGACCGGCCTGGTCTGGACCCCCGTGGGCGGCGATGTAATCTTCCTTGAGGCGCAGAAAATGGAGGGATCCAAGACTCTCCAGCTCACCGGACAGCTTGGCGATGTCATGCAGGAGTCGGCAAAGGCTGCCCTGAGCTACATTCGCGCCAATGCGAACGAGCTGGGCATCCCGGCTAACTTCTGGAACGAGACGGAGATTCATATCCATGTTCCGGCGGGGGCAACGCCTAAAGATGGCCCGTCGGCAGGCGTGACTATGACTACGGTGATCACCAGCTTGCTCACGGGTCGTCGGGTGAAGCCGCGCCTAGCAATGACGGGTGAAGTGACTCTCACCGGGCGGGTTTTGCCGGTGGGAGGCATTAAGGAGAAGGTTCTGGCGGCGAAACGCTCGGGGGTCACGACCGTAATTCTGCCTGCGCGTAATCGTAAGGATCTGGAGGAGGACATTCCCGCTGAGCTGCGTGCGGGCATGACCTTCCACTTCGTGGATGCTGTTCGCGACGTTCTGGAACTTGCTCTGGAGCCCGTGGACAAGCCCCGGCGGATTCGGGTGAAGTCCTCGACGGAAAAAACCGTGTCTGACCCGCTTCCGATCGCGCCG
>NZ_JAYUPA010000606.1:0-1513 GCF_043760365.1 Armatimonas sp. | reverse complement strand
GCGTGTGTGAGCTTGAGGCGGGTAGGCCAATAAACCACGTCGCTAGATTCCAGAGAACAGCGGTGATCAAAATCGAGAGGAGCATCCAGATCCCCATCGCGCCACTTGCTCCCACCAACATATCCGTGGGAATCAGCCCGACGATCTTAAAGGCGACGCCTGCACCGGCACCGAGGACACTAATCACCCCCAGAAAGTTGACCATACCTGACCAGAGCACGGCAATGGTTGGCTTGAGGGAGCGGGTGTAGATCACAGTCGCGACGGCGTTGGCGGTGTCGTGAAACCCATTGACGAACTCAAAGCCCAGCGCGATCACCAGGCAAAGCACCAGAAGGCTGATTGTTGTAATGTCCATAGCTACTTCTATGATCCCATTCTCTCCATCGCCCCATATTAAGCATTTGTTAAATATAGAGTCAATACACCTGATCTGATTAAGAAATCAGTACTTAATCCTTGCTTAACAGAAATAGTTTTACCTCGTCTTAAACTACCACTCAGAATGAAACACTCTTTTAATCTCCCGGCAACATTTCTTCTGACATTTGCCTCCGCTCCTTTCGTCTTTGCCCAAGCCCCTCCGGCCAAAGCTCCTCAAGCACACACGCTCACTGCGGATCAGCAGAAAGCACTTGAGGCTCTCTCCAAGTTCAAGGTCAGTGGCTACCTCCAGCTTCGCTACGATGCTTTGATCGGGGATGCCTCGCTCTTTAAAAACCAAGGGGGAGGCGGAGCAGGGCCGCGGCCTACCACGGGAGCACCCCATGTCGGCGGAGCCTCACAGGGCTTTATCTTGCGACGGGGGCGTTTTAAGCTCGATGGGGTGCTGAACCCTAAAGATGCCTTCGCTTTTCAGTTCGACTTTGGCACGGCCGGACCACTTCATATGCGCGATATGTATGTAGACCTTAAGAGCGGCCTGCCGCATAACTGGCAGCTTCGCGTCGGGCAGTTCCCCCCACAGTTCACCTACACGCTGGCCGCGACCAGCCGCCTGCGCGAGGCTCCCGAGCGCCCGATGGGTTTCTCGGACAGCAGTAATGCCAATTTTATTTTTAAGGACACTGTCTCCGCAACCGGCGGAACTATTACTCCTGGCACCGTCATTCCATTTCTCCTAAACCAGGATCGCGATCAGGGGGCGATGTTCACCTACAAAGCCAAGCGGGCCACCAGCTACTTCGGGCTCTTTAACGGCGAGGGTCGCGACAATGCTGGCCAGCGCCCTATCAACGGAAATCTGACGTTCATGGGACGGGTTGAGCAGCGTATTCCCATGCAGAACGGAGATGTCTTTGTGGGCGGATCCCGCTACGATGGGCAGTGGCCCGCCCGTGCCAGTGTGCCCGTAGGAACAACGGTCGCGGACTTTAAGAACGCCGCCCGCCGCATGACGGCTCTTGAAACCCGCTGGGTCGGTAAGAACGGCACGGAGGTGCGCTACGAGCGCATAGATGGCCGCTACGATGTCACGCCAGATCGCTCGCTCTATCTGGCGGGCAATAAAGTC
>NZ_JAYUPA010000605.1:0-4262 GCF_043760365.1 Armatimonas sp. | reverse complement strand
CGGCAGCCGCCCGTTCCCCCAAGACAAACCAGCCCATTATCAAGATGCCCACTGCCACGACGGACCTGAAAAATGGGGCGCTGGGAGGCGCAAGTGAGCCCGTGTCGAGTTTTGTCGGGGTGTTCGTGCCCGCCAGTGGCTCAACACCAAGCGCAGGGATCTACGTGGGGGGCGATGTCAAAGACATGAACCTGAGCTTTGTGGCGCACAGCGGACACGATGATCAGGTGATCGAGATCATTCAAGGGATTACAGGCAGGGAGCAGCGCTCTCTACTAACGGCCTGCCTTGTCAGTAACACTCTGGAGCTCCTGGTCTACACGCGGGCGGTGTCCACCGATCCCTGGACACTCACTAGCACGACGAACTACACCGGGGGGACGACCAACCAGACCCTCTATATCAATGGCGATGTGGGTAGCCAAACGTCGCCCTATCCCGGTGGACTCTCCGGTTACGTGGTGAAAAACCAGATGTCAGGCGCGACAGTCGTGCGTCCTAACTCCTGGACGATTGCCACTGAGGGAAGCAAGACAATCAATATTGACGGGGGGATTGTCTACAAAAACCTAGTCACGGATGGGAGCAACCCCAACAACTTGAAGTCTAGCGCCGCCACCGCCCCCGTGGAGTCAGGGACTCTGGGCCTAGTGTCGGGGCGCTTCTGTGTGCCGCTTCTGGATGGCGGAGGTGCCGTTTTAGACTACCTTACCATCCACGCTGTGTGCATGGCCTACGATACGTTTATGGTCGTCGGCCCCACCACGCGCGCCCCGGGAGTGATCAATCTTCTCGGCGGCTTTATTGTGAAAAATAACAGCCAGATGGGGGTGGTGACGCTCGCGGGGGTGGTGAATAGTGGCTTTCTTCTCAACCGCAACTACGACCAGCGGATCGCCGATGATCCCCCGCCCAACTATCCCGTGGCGGACCGGAGCTACCAGGTGATGTCTTTCCAGAAAGTCAACACGACTCTGAACTAAAACGCATGAGGTAATGGGGGCCGACACCGGCAACAGTGAACGGCTCCCCCTGCGTGTGCCATCCGCTTTTCTGGTAGAAGCCTACGGCGCTCACTCGGGCATTGCACCAGAGTGGCAGACTGCATCTTTGTGCGTGCTGCTGTACTGCGACAAGAACCGCCTGCCCTACACCCTTCCCTTGCCACTCGGGAGCCGTCGCCATGCCGCGTAGCTGGAGCGCGTTGTTCTTTTTAATCACGCTCGCGCACCCGATCACCGCGCCGTTTGTGTCTAGGGCCGCAAAGTGTACGCTCCCCTCCGCTGCATCTTCGGCGAAGTGTGCCGCGCTCTCAGGGTGGCCCGGACGAAGCACTTGCCAGCGCAGTGCGATCAGTGAATCTGCCGTGGTTTCCTTTATCGTGAACACGGGGCTATAATACCCTGTGACGACGTGAGGAAATAGGGATTATGATTGAGTGAGGGCATAGTGACGCAGGCAGGGCGGGGGCTCTACACGGTGCAGACCACCACAGGGCGCATCTTGCCTTGCCGTTTGCGGGGGAACCTGAAGAAACGCTTTACCTACTCCGAGACCGCTAGCCATGTGCGGCGGGTTGAGAAAGTCAAGAAGCTCGCCGAGACCGATCCGATTGCGGTGGGCGACCGGGTGATGATCTTGGTGGCGGAGTCCGGCACCGAGGGCGTGATCGAGGAAGTACTGCCCCGCCGTAAGGCACTCGTGCGGCGCTCCGGCAACGAGCGCGAGCGCCAGACTCTGGTCGCGAACTTAGAGCTGGCCGTGATTGTCTTTTCCGCTGCGGAGCCGCGCCCGGATCTGTTCAAACTAGATCGCTTTCTGGTGCTGGCCGAAGACAGTGAGCTGGAGGTTCTGATTGTCCTCAACAAAGCCGACCTGGCCGCGCCCGAAGAGCTCACCGAGGCGCTGGCCGAGTACAGGGCCATTGGCTATGATATTTTAACGACGAGCCGGAACACGGGCGAGGGCATTGACGCACTGAAGGCCGCGCTCAAGGGCCGCCTCTCCGCGTTCTGTGGCCCATCGGGGGTGGGGAAGTCGTCGCTGCTGAATGCCGTCCAGCCGGGCCTCCGCCTCAAAGTGGGGGAGATCAGCGAGATCACGCACTCGGGCCGACACACCACCGTCCGGGCGGAGCTGCTCACGCTAGAGATCGGTGGCTGGGTCGCGGACACGCCAGGGCTACGGCAAGTCCAGTTCTGGGACTTACTGCCCGAGGATGTCGCCTTTTGTTTCCCCGAGCTTGCGCCGCTGATGGGGCACTGCAAGTTCCCCAACTGCCGCCACCGCACCGAGCCCGCCTGCGCCGTCCGCGCCGCCGTGGACGATAAGCGCGTCAGCCCCCGCCGCTACCAGAGCTATTTACAGATGACCGAGATAGATTCCACCCATGGGAACTCAGCCCGCAAGCTGTTTCCTTCCTGACCGGGAACGATACGTGAAACCAGCCCTTACTCTTTTTGTTGGGTACACTTTCATCATGTCCAAAATGCTCGCTCTGCCCGCAGGCCCTTCGCCGCTCGACAACCCGCTCAAGGGCTGGTGCGCCTACTCCGATCCAGGCTTCGTTCACGCGCTACCTGTTGCGATGGCTTACTTCTACGCCTCGTGGCGGGAGTTAGAGCCGCGCCCCGGTGTCTTCGCCTGGGAAGCGTTCGAGAAAACGTGGGAAAGCCCGCTCGCACGCGGCAAGCACGTCATTCTGCGGCTGTTTTTGGAGTACCCCAACAAACCGACCGGTCTGCCACAGTGGGTGATTGATTCAGGCGTGAAACGAACGCCCTACGACACCAAAGAAGTCGGCAAGGGCCTCTGCCCCGACTGGGACGATCCGAAGCTGTTAGAGCCGCTCCTGGCGTTCATCGCGGCGTTTGGAAAACGCTACAACTCCCACCCCCGAGTTGCATTTCTTCAGCTCGGGACGCTGGGCTTTTGGGGCGAGTGGCACACCTGGCCCGTGAATAAGCTCATGGCGTCGCTGGAGACGCAGAAGAAAGTCGTGGCGGCGTACAAAGCGGCCTTTCCCGATGTCCCTCTCCACGCTCGCTACCCCCACGATGGCACGAACCACGCGTGGCTCGGCTACCACGACGACATGATCCCGCAAGACTCGCTCGGCCCCGACGAGTGGCAGTTTCTGCCGTCACTGAAGAAAGCCGGACGCACGGAGAACTGGAAAACCGCTCCCTTCGGCGGTGAGATGGAGCCAGGTGCGGCGAAGAAGTGGCTCGGTGAGGGCTGGCCGACGCTTCAAAAATCTATCGAGCAGCTCCATTTCTCGTGGATCGGGCCGTACTGCCCTGCGAATGAGAAAGACTTGACTGCCGAGCATAAAGCCCATGCCGACGTGCTGGTGCGGCGCATGGGCTACAGCTTCCGCCTTACCAAACTTGCTTACGCCTTCGAGACCAGCGGCGTTCTGCGTATTACCCTCGATGGTGTCAATGAGGGCGTCGCACCGTTTTATAGAAACTGGCCACTGGAGGTTGGCATCCTCGACGAAACGGGCCGTGATGTGACTCTCACCCGCCCGAGTGTCGATCTGCGCCGCTGGCTCCCCGGCCCGTTTTCGGTGAAAGCGTCGCTTATCGGCATCCCAAAGCTCCCGAAACTCCGGCTCGCCGTCCGTGTCGTTGATCCGTGGGAAGGCGCGGCGCTGCCCCTGCGCTTCGCCAACAAACTCCCCGTCGTGCGAGGCGGCTGGACGGAGCTCACAACGCTTTGATCACTTCTTTGCAGGAAGACAAACTTGAGGAGGCAGCGGATATTCTGACGAATGCCTGCGCCAGCGGTCAGGTTCGGGGAGCGGTTTTGCATGTTCGCAGCCAAACGACGGTATTCACGCGCTCTTTCGGGGATGCTCCGTCGGTGGACGTGGCATTTCTTCTGGGATCTATCTCGAAGCCGATTGTGATCGCGGCCTTGATGACTCTGTATGACCAGGGTTGCTTCGGGCTGGACGACCAAGTCCGAAAGTATCTTCCCGAGTTCACCGGGGAAGGACGCGACCGTGTGACGATTCGGCACCTGCTCACCCATGTCTCTGGTCTGCCGGATCAGCTCCCGGAAAACGCTAGCCTTCGCCAGAGTCATGCACCGCTCTCTGAGTTCGTGAGTGGGGCGGTTCGTGTTCCCTTAGAATTTGAACCGGGAACGCGTTACCTGTATTCGAGCATGGCAGTCTTGTTGGCAGCGGAGATTGCGCAGCGGGTTTCTGGAGTCGAGATTAAGCAGCTCGTCACCGAGGTGGTTCTACGACCTCT
>NZ_JAYUPA010000604.1:0-1515 GCF_043760365.1 Armatimonas sp. | reverse complement strand
AGAGCAGACGGATAATCGGCCCGGATAAGAAGATCGCCGCGCCGGAGATGGGTAGCCCGACCAGCAGCGTGACCTCAAGCGCCTTTTGAGCCAGCGAGGCAAATCCAGCGCGGTCGCCTTGGTGATGCAGCCGTGAGAGAGTCGGCAGGAGTGCAAAGATCAGTGCCATCGGAAAGAACATCGCCGATCCGACCAACTGAAACGCAACTTTATACCAACCCGCCTCTTGCTCCGTCGCCACGGCACCAAGCACAATTGGGTCGGTCTGACCGTAGAGTGTGCGAAAGATCAGCAGTCCCATGAACGGCAGGCTCGCCACGGTTAGGGCCTTGAGATCTTCCCAGCGTGGCAGCGGCAGTGTCTTGAGTAAGTCACGCAGGCCCACGGCGTAGTACGAGAAAGTGAGCAGCCCGGAGAGCACCGCCACCCCCGCGATTGCCCAGAGTGGTGCCTTAAAAGTAACGAGCAAGAAGACCGCAATCCCATAAGCCATTTTATCCAGCAGGGTCGCTCGATTAAAACGCCCAAGCTCCTCACGTCCCTGATAGATCGTCATAAAGACATCGTTCAAGACAAAAACAACCATACCAGGAACACTCACCAGCAGCAGGGTACGCATCTCTTGTGAGTACCCTAGGCTCCAGGAAACAAAATAGGCGACGGGTATGGTCAGAAGCCCCATCAGCAGCCGTAGAGTCAGCCCTGCCGCTAGCAGAGGGCCCGCCTTGCTCCGATCCCGCGCCACTTCCTTGACAATGACCTGCGACGTTCCGAGTGTTACAAAGACCCCCAGAATCATTACCCAGCTTGCGATAATCCCCACTTTGCCCGTTCCCGAGGGCCCCAGGTAGCGTGGCAGATAGAGATTGACCAGAAACGCCATCCCAAATGTCAGGAGCTGCGTGACGAGTGTGCCCACCACGTTTTTTGTGACGCGCTGATTTTGTGAGCTCATGACATCCTCCGTGGCTGGCGTGTGAGGCGCTCGTGCGGTGTGGGGCGCTCGTGGACACCGGGGCGGCAGCGCCGTTTCTCGGGGTCATTGAGAGACAGAGCATTGGGTGTCAGCCCGGACATCGCTCCCACCCAGATCGCCACAAAAATCATGTCGCGGAAGTTGGAGAGCTGAAGGTCAAGCAGGCCAAATACCAGAAGCAGAGCCACGAGAATCAGCGTGTAGAGCGCCACGGCGCGAGGGTACAGGCTTCTCGCGGAAGCGGTCTTGTTATGCTTCGTCTCGCTCTCTTTGTAGCGAATCACACGGCAGGCGTACACCAAGATCGCGCAGATCATTCCCCAGAACGCTAAAAAACCCAGTGTCCCCAGGCGCATCCAGACCCAGAGGATCTGATTGTGCGGCAGCAGGTTGTACCAGGGATAGATGTCCTTGATCATGTCTAGGTTGCCACCGGGGGTGAGGAAGCGCTTGCCGTAGCCGTAGCCAATAAGCTGGGTCGTGCTGGTAGAGCGCATCGTCAGCATCAGGTCGTAGTTTTCGATCTTGCGGTACTGATC
>NZ_JAYUPA010000603.1:0-12508 GCF_043760365.1 Armatimonas sp. | reverse complement strand
CATTGAGAGGCACCGCGGTGAAAGCACCAGAGTACTCCGAGCGGCTCCAGTTAGTAAAATTTCCGTTCTGGATGCTGTAGTTATCCGTGATCTCTTCCCAGAGGTACTCTAACGGGCCTGTCCCACCCACATCAAGGCGGTCCTTCGGCTGCCCACGGTAGATACGGCCATCGTCGTTCTGGGCGCTGGAGTCCTTGACATAGATCACATACGGCGCATTGGAATCACCCGATCCCGGTACACCCGCAATCCCTGGCCCCGTTGCCGACGGAGACACATGAAGCTCGTAGGGACCACCCGGACCACCATTTTTGTTAAACACGAGAGGGGAATTGGAGATCTGACGCCAGGTCAGCCCCAAGTCATGGGAACGGTAGACACCCGCCGCTGCATCATTGCCCGTTCGCGTTGCGTAGTAGTAGCGTGGGAGCCCTGCGTTGGTTGCACCCTGGATTGTGCCGTACGCGTTGTACATTCGCACACTACTCCAGTCACCCGTCGGAAACGCCGAGCCATTGGCCATAACCGGTTTTTTCCAGCTTGCTCCCCCATCGGTAGAGCGCCAGAGGCTTCCCGGATTTATGCCACGTCCACAGGACGCAACCACGATCTTGGGATTGTAGGGGTTCACCACAATCGAGGAAACTGCGGTTCCTGCCATGGCTGGATTACCAGCCGTATCAAGACTGCCGATGCTAAAGAAGGTATTGCCCCCATTGACCGACTTCATGATCCCCGTGGAACCAGAGTTGGGCGATAAATTCTTGAACCAGAGCGAGCTCGTGACCTCACCCGGGCCGCTGGTTGCACCGTAGAAATCCCCTAACCCCACGTACAAAACGCGGCTATTGGTAGGATCCACCGTCACCGCCGATGTCTCCTGGTAGGGGAAGTTGTTACTCAGCGGTGTCCAGGCGACTCGCGCCGTGGGATCAATGGGCTTGTAGTCCAGGGTCTTCCAGACACCGCCACTTGCCGTCGCGATGTAGGCGATACCTTCCGTCTTGACATCGAAGGCCACGGCGTTGACTCGGCCCGTCACAAAGCTCGTATTGGGCCCCATGGCGGAGCGAATGCCTGGAACCACATTAATGGGACCAACAATCTCCCAGCGACGAGTGCTGTAGCCAAGGTTTCCCCCAGAGAGCAACCCGATCTCTCCCGGTTTCCCGGCAGGCTTCGCCTTCTTCCCACCAATACTGGCGGGTCGCATTTTCTCGCGGTGCTCCAGAGCGCGCTGAAGCGTCCCGTGATCAACCGTGGGCCGCCCCTGTTGTGCGTACCCCGAGTGGGATAAGCTAATCACACTCGCTAGTGATCCTGCCACCCCTGCCCAGATTCTCAATCTCACGTTCATTTCTCCCTCGGATTTTCCCATGTCGCGACGCCTGCTACGGCTGCAACGCATAGAGGTTGCCTTCAAAGCCACCGATGTAAAGCATATTGTTGCTAGCCACAGCGGGTGAGGAATCAAACCCTAACCCACCTGCACCTGAGCTAAACGTCCAAGCAACTCCCCCCGTTGCTGTATTGACACCGTAGACATTCCCGTCGTAGCAGCCAATGTAGAGCCGTGTCCCATCGTTGCTCAGCGCGGGCGATGAGGTGAATCCCTGTGCAAAATTGCTACTCGCCCAGACCTGAGTACCTGTGACTGTATTCACGGCGAAGATCTTGCTCTCGTCTAAGCCGGAGATGTTGTCAAAGGTGGCAAAGTACAGAGTCGCCCCATCCGGAGACACTGCCACGGTGGAGTAGATCTGCGCCTGAGCATCAAAGGGCTGTGCCCAATCTGCCAGACCCGTCGCCGCATTCACGCCGTACAGGAACCCATCAAGCGTTCCAAAGAACACCCGACCGCCACTGACTACGGGCGATGAAGCCGTTACTGATTTATCACCGGTGCTGAATGTCCAGGTGACTGCACCCGTGATGGTGTTCACCGCGTAAAGATTCGCTCCAACAAGAGTTCCGCTACCAAGAGTCTCTCCCGAGCTAACGGCGTATAGAGTGGACTCGTCAGCACTAAGTGCCGGGGAGGTTTGAAGCTCGGTATTCGTGGAGGCAGAGGGAGCCATACTCCAAGACAGGTTCCCATTGAGTGAGTCCAGCTTGTAAAGCTTGCGATCCGTACCGCCTGTTCCTACATACAGATAGCCATTAGAGTCTAGAGCAGGAGTGCCGTAGACCGGCCCGCTGAGCTGTTTCACCCAGACGGGAGTAAAGCCTGTGTTTGTCGCGTTGTTTTTAACGGCATAGACATTGCCAGTGCCGCTTGCTCCGTAGCTACCAAAATAGATCGTCCCATCTTGGCTGATCACCGGTGAGGACTCAATCCGCCCGATCGTGTTGCTATTGTTATAGACCCAACGAATCGTCCCATCTGGATTGAGTGCAGTCAGTGCACCGCCTGCCCCTGTGCTCTCGTTATAGGAGCAGATGTAGATACTGCCGTCTACACCTAAAGTCGGTGAGGAGAACACCACATTGTTGCCCAGGGCGGTTTTCCAGGCCTGGGTCGCCGAAGCCCCCAGAATCCCGGTTCCCGTCGCACCTACGCCAAGGTTCTGCTTGGTTCCATGAAAGCGCGGCCAGGCACTCAGTGCCAGTCCGAGAGGAACGATATTGACCGTGGCGGTAGTGGTGTACTGTGCGGGGTTGGCGGGATCAGAAACGGACGATTCCGTCTCCGTCACCCTGATGGTCACACTGGTCGGCGTACTGCCTGGATCACCTGCCACATATGTCGAGCCATTCCCAAGGTACGTGGCTCCTGCTGAGGAGTTATCCGGGTTACGGAAGTTGCCGATTCCAGAGGCAAGAATCTCCCACTTCCACTTGGAGGCAGTGGTCAGAACAATCGCACCGGTTGCGTCTTTGGCCGTGGCCACAAATGCGCGGGTACGATTTTTCCCCAGGTTCTGTCCGCTCGTGCTGCCGTCGGTGATCCCGATTTCCACCGTGCGGATGGTCGTTCCCAGAGTGAAGGCAACTCCGCTATTGACAGGATTGTCCGTATCAAGCGGCACCACGGTACTTCCCGTTGACTGCACTACACCAGTACCAGCGGCAGTGGGGAAAGCACTGGCCGTAATCGTGTAGTTTTCCGGCGTACCAGGGATGCCGACCTCAAGGTTGGTTGCCGTCGTGGTCGCGACTGTGACGGGCGAGGTGCCACTGATGTCCGCAGGCCGAACCAGAGTTTTAGGGAAGCCGGGGGCACTGCGCCCCAGGCTATCCTTAATATTCACCACGATGCTATTGGAGGCATCTGGAATCAGACGGGTGCGTGCAGGCCACTGCACCGTGATTCCGATCTCACCGACCTTACGGCTGGCAAGGGCACTGGTGCCGCCCCCGAAAGGCCGCCCCAACCCGCCGCCACAGCCCGTCAGCGGAACCACAAGGCTCAGCGCAATCGCCGACGCGCAGAGCGCACGTGGCACGGTTCTCAGAAAAACGAATCGTGTCATTGGCTTAGTCAATCCTAACCCCTAGCGAGCCAGCGACCACCTGAACATTGATGGTCTTCTTCGCATTTGTATCGTAGTTACTCGTAGCAATCACCTTGAGCTGCCCACTGTTTGCCGCAGGAGGCGTCCCTGGAGCCGTGTAGCGTGACGTGGTCGATCCCGTGGAGACGATGCTTCCGTAGACATTGCCCGTGTTCGCCTCGCCATTCGGCCCGGTAATTGTCCAGGAAACCGTTCCATCGCGGCCCACAGGCAACCCCGTCAGCGCGACAGCAAAGCTCTGGGTACGACTGATCGAGACCTTCTGCGGATCCGGCAGCGGGCTGGGCGCCGTCACCACCACACCGATTGTCGTCAGTACTGTGATGGGCAAGTCAACGAATTTACGCGTGTCATAGACACTGGTGGCACGCACAGTGTAGGTTGCGTTGTTCTTTGGTGCCGTAAAGCGCGCCGTGCTCGATCCCGTTGAAGCGATGGCACTGCCAAAGCCTGCAGGGCTCACGATCGACCAGGTCACTCCCTGATTGGGTGTGTTGCTCACAGCGGCAGTCAGGTTGAGCGTATCGTCCCAGTCCAGCTGAGGAGCCGGGCTCGGCGTGATCGTCACCCCAACGGCAGAGAGCACCGTAATCGTGCACTCCCCAATCTTCGTGGCGTCGTAGTTGCTAATCGCACGGATGGTGATGGTCGCTTCCCGCTTAGGAGCGGTGTAGGTGACCTTGTTAGCATCCGTGGGATCCACAACAAGTACCCCGACGGGATTGTTGCCATCCTTGACGATCTCCCACTTCACTTCACGGCGGGAATCGCCGGTAGCGGGAATCCGTGGAGAGAGGTTCTTCACCAGCGCGGTCAGATCGACCGACTGCTCCCAGGAGAGACCCGCCGTTGGGGGCGTGATCTCCACCACAGCAGGCGCCGTCACCTTAATCGGGATGGGGAAGGTCTTCGTGGAGTTGTACCTGCTGGTCGCAACAACCACGATATTACGAATATCGCCACCAATGAGCTTGGGGGCGACGTAGGTAACCGTGTTGCCCGTGGTGTTGAGCAGTTGGCCATTGGTCGTGCTTGCGCCGCCTTGGATGCTCCAGATAACGTCACTCTCCGCTGACGGAGCGCCTGTCACGGTTGCGACAAGATCCAGCGGGAATTCGGAACCCAGATTATCCGAGGAGCCTGGAACAACGGTTACCGCAGTTCCCGAGGTCACCTGAACAACCGTTGGTGCGCTGATCGCACCGTCCACTTGCACGGTAACGGTTGCCTGGATCGGGTGTAGGCCTCGTACAGAAGCCCCCGAGTTAACCACTTCCAGGTTACTGGGATCAGCCACCACGGTAAAGAACATTGAGCCGCGTGTAATCGCGACAGGAGTCCCCTTCGCATTCTTCGCTCCCACGGCCAGGTCTTTAGTCTCACCAACTTCAACCGCCTGATTGGGAATCACCTCGACCGTCTGCACCCCTGTGTAGGTTGCAATCGTCACGGTGAGGGAACCATCTGCCAGAATTGTGGCTGATGCCGCCGCTTCACCAACCTCATCACCTGTTGCATCAGAGTTTATGAAGAAGCGAACTCGGAGGACGAAATTGCCCACCTTGGCAGGACGTGGAGAGTCATAGGACTGGAGAATCGCAGCAGTGCCTGCAGGGCGATTCACAACCCAAGAGATGTCGCCGCCCGCTGGATCGCCGCCTTCAAGCGTGATCCTAGCGGAGAGCGCCGAGGAGAGACCAACGACGCGGCTACGCGCGCCCCAATCGATCTTGACCTTGAAGGCTGCGGTGCGCAATGGTGTTGGGGTCGGAGTCGCCCCTACCGCTGTTGGCACGGGGCCGGGGATGGTTTCCCCGCCCCCGCCACAGCCAGAAGGCAGGAACGCCAGCAGACCTGTTACCAGCACCGCTGCCGCCGCCGCCAACCAGGAGGATCGCATCCCAGTGCGAATCTGCATGCTGTAAAACCTCTCTTCTCGGTTGTTAGTTAGGGATATTCCCTGTCTAAAATGGCCGAAAACCTACGCTCGCTCTATTCAAGCCAGCACAGGCAATTTCCTTCTTTAATTGAGAAATTTCCACGGGGCACCATCGTCCCCCCGCGGGACTACCCCACCTAGATCTGAAAGTCGTCGTTATTGTTCCCCAAACTTACCAGTTTTGTCAAGCACTCCTCACATCACCAAGCGCCTCAAGCAGCCACACCCGCAAGTCCACGTTCCCATTGCGCCAGTCCAGCGGCGGCATCTGCATCGTGCCTGCCTGACATATTCGTGAAACGCCCTCGGCCTTCAAAGCTTGATTCCACCAGTCACTCCTGCCGGGTACACATTCGCCCACACAAGAAATCTTCCCCACATACTCTCCAAGAAACCATTGAAAAGGCTTTTGATCGTCATAGGGAATAACATGAACCACACAGAAACCCGTTGGGGCTGGCAGTGGACAGGGCTCCTGATGAATCACGACACTCCAACACAGATCAGAATTCCCCAAAACTTCACGCCCCTCCATCAATGCCAGATCACGCGCCTCCCGCACAATTCGACATTCAGCCGCGTCCGTACGTGCTTTTACGCCGAGTCGCTCCCTCTGTCTCTCTAGCGCCAGTGCTAGTGCGTGACCTACTTTTGAACCGTAGGCATAGGCCACCAGTAGTGTTTGCAGGGAGAGACAGCCCGCTTGATCGTACATAAGGACATCACGTGCGAACCTATGGGCGTCCCAGTGCCCTCCAATCAATCCGATGCTGATAGCGTGCCCAAATCCTTGAAACGGTGTCGCCTCTGGGGTCGCCTCGTGAAGTGCGGCAATGCTTTCATCGCCGCCGTAGGCGATCACGGCATCGGCGTTTTGGACGAGTGTTTTGGTTCGGAGATCGTCGCCAGGGAAACTATCAAGATGCAGAAGCGCGGCGACTTCGGGATCAATTTCCGCCAGCGTCTCGACAAAGTGGCGTGTCCAAACTGTCTCGTCGCGGCTTTGTTTAATGAAGACAGGAATGCCGAGTAGCACGGCGTAGTGGAGTACCGGCCAGGCGAGCAGTGGGGTATTTCCCGCGAGGATCAGCGCGAGGACACCCGGCTTCTCAAAATCTCCAGACTCAGAGCAGTGCGGCGCGGATCGGGCGAGGGCTTTGATTCCTCGGCGTACTTGTGCCCACGGAAATCCCCCCGAACCCACCCGGCTACTCGCACCACTCGTATCCACCCTCCCTTGAACCAAGGGAGGGTCGGCGAAGTGAGGAACGAACGGAGCCGGGGTGGGTTCGGGCGGCGCGAGACAGACTTGCTGCCATAATTTTGCCAGGGCGGCGACGCGGCGCTCTACAGGAATCGGAGGAAGTTCCCGGAGTTTTACCAGGGTTTCCCTGACCGTTTGAGGAGTGGTTTCCATGAGCCTGGACGGTATAATACCCCCATGGCACGAAGAGATAACCGCCGAGGAGATTCGCAAGGTCAGGATAACGACGAGATGCAGCTGCGTGCTGTCGGGTTAGTGGATGAGCTGCTGGCAATGACCGCGCCGTCCGACCCGAAGTACCAGTACCTCATGCTGTTGCGCCACCAGCTGGAAACCGACGAGCGGCAGATGCGTGATGCCCAAGAGGTTCTGGAGCAGTTCGAGGATGCCTACGCCAAACTCACCGAGACAGCAAGCAAGATCGGGATGTATCTGGGGCCGCTGGAAAATAGTAAGAAAGTCTTTCTGGCCGTCGGCGATGGCGAGTATGTCGGCAATGTAGACCCCAAGCTCGCTACCGATGAGATGACCATTGGCGATAGAGTGGTCATCAACGATGCGTTTGCGGTCGTGCAGGTGCTTCCTCCGCACATGGCGGGGCCGCTGGTCAAAGTGGGCGAGGTGCTGGGCGACGGGCGCGTGCGTGTGGGCGGGGATGCACAGGGGCAAAACTCTCGTATCGTCGGTCTGGGCGAAGCGCTTCAGTTTGCGGACATGAAAGCGGGCGACGAAGTGCGCCTAGAGCCGACCGGCAAGCTCGCCATGGAGCACTTTCCCAAGGCCGAGAGTAAGGATTTCTTCCTGGAGGAAGTGCCACAGGTACCGTGGGAGAAGATCGGCGGCCAGGACGAGGTCATTGAGATCATCCGCGATGCCATCGAGAAACCTCTGCTCTACCCCGAACTCTACGAGCGTTTTGGCAAGCGTCCGCTTAAGGGAATTCTGCTCTACGGCCCGCCCGGCTGCGGCAAGACACTGATTGGGAAGGCCACGGCCTACAATCTCACAAAAGAGTTCAATCAGCAAACCGGCCAGAACCTCAAAGAGTACTTCATGTACATCAATGGGCCCAAAATCCTCAACATGTGGCTGGGCGAGTCCGAGCGGCAGGTGCGCGAAATCTTCGCCACGGCCCGTGAGAAAGCCAAAGACGGCCACTTAGTTTTTATCTTCATTGACGAGGCCGAGTCTATCTTGCGCACCCGCAACTCGGGCCGCTGGACCAACATCTCCAACACGGTTGTCCCGCAGTTCTGCGCCGAGATGGACGGCCTTGTCTCCAGTGCCAATGTAGTCGTGATGCTCACCAGTAACCGCCCGGACTACATTGACCCCGCGATTCTGCGCCCCGAGCGCATTGACCGCCGCGTCAAAGTGAAGCGGCCCGATAAGAAAGCGTCGCGTGATATTCTGGCGATCTACCTCAATGAGAATGTGCCACTGGACTGCGCCCTACTCGAAGCGCATAATGGCGACAAGCGGGCCGCTGCCGCCGAGCTGGTAGACAACACCGTGGCGCACCTCTGGCGCAAAGACGCCGAGACGGAATTTCTAGATGTCTTCAACCGCAACGGCGGCACGGAGCGGCTCTACTGGAAGGATCTCGTCTCCGGTGCGCTTCTCAGCTCCCTAGTGGAGCGGGCTAAGGACTTCGCCATCAAGCGTGCGATCGCCTCAGGCAACCAGTCCGAAGGTCTGACGCAAGACGATCTCTACAAAGCACTCGCGCTGGAGTTCAAGGAAAACGAAATCTTCCCCAAGAGCGATGCCGTCGAGGACTGGCTGATGCTGCTCGATCAAGCCCCCGAGAACGTCGCCGATGTCAAACCCATACGCCGAGAGACACGCGGCAAGGGCACGGCTAAAACTCCAAGCGGCGTGATCTAGCAGCGGGCGGCTAAAGCGGCCCGCTGATGCGGCAAGACCCATAAGTGGGCCTGTGGCTCCCTCTATACCAATTGCTGGGTGGAGGGAGTTTCTTTTAGCTGAACTCGGAGGCTTTGCGCAAAAAGAATTTCACACCGCCTTTGTGCTCGTGCTGGACGCAGGGTTCGAGGGCGTGGTAGATGTGGCGGTAGCTGATAGCGTGGTGCAGAGCAGTCAGTGGCACAATGGTCTCCCAGGGCGGCAGGGGCGTGCTCCAGGCGGCGTAGAGCTTGCGCGATGCTTCGTCGGTGTCTTCCCAGAGCGCGGTGAGAATATCGAGCCAAGGGAGGCCGACGCTGGCATCGGTCCAGTCGAAGTAGAGCAGGCTACCGTCTTTGTTTGGCCCCTGGGCGACATTGCCCATGTGCAGGTCGCCGTGTACCAGAGCACAGGGACTGTCCGAAAAAGCGGCGATTTTTGCCTGCCAGTCCACGGAGAGAAGCCTTTCGCGCTCGTCGTCGGTGAGGGGTGAGAGACAGATTTCGTCGGCGAGAAGTTTGGGCAGCTCGCGGGCAAAGTGGGCCGGGCGACGGTCCACACAGCCAAGTTTGAGCAGCGCGGCTTCTTGACCAAGCGTGGTTTGTTGGAAGCGCGAGTAGTCGGTGAGCGCGAGTGCGGCAGAACTGTCGCCGTGTGTTTCGCGCAGGCTGGGGCCGAAGTCTTGTAGCAACATCCAGCCGCGCTCGGGATCGGTGGCAAGCGGCAGGGGAGCAAGACCGGCAAAGCGCTCGGCGAGGTTTTGCGTGACGTCCGCCTCATTGGCAAAGAGCGCAGGCTGCTGGTTGGTGGCCTTGAAGTAGACAACTCCGCGTCCCGTCTCAGCCCGGATCACGCACGAGAGGCTCCAGGACTTGACCTCTTTCCAGGAGCGCAGGCCATCTGCGTGCTCCGCAATCCAGGCCAGTGCCACCTCCAGCCAGCCTGCATAACCCCACGGGACACGTAGCAGGTGCGGCTCATGAACGGCCACAGGGAGATCGGCTTCGTCTATCCAAAGCGCCTCGTCGGGGCGAGCGCCCTCCGCAATCAGCGTGGCTTCGTCTTTGGTGGCATGTGGCATAAAGCGCCGGTGCAGAGGCAGCTCACGAACGGACTCCGCCCCCGCCCCCACAAGCTTCCACCAGCGCTGGCTCTGAGACTCCTGGCCAAAGCACGTGACGATCACTGCTCAGCGCGGAAGCGAATCAGTGCCAGGCTTCCCAAAAGACCCGCCAGGAAAAGCGCGATGCTAGTGGTTCGAGCAATGCCCCTGAGAACAAGTGTCTCATCCATACTCGCGCTCTCGCTGGCCACAAGTTTTGCTTCGCCATCGGCAAGCTGCTGTTTCCAGTAGCCTGGATCATTGGTCTTGCTCTTAGGATCGAGCCTTTGGCGCGCCTCACGAACCAGGCTTGACGCAGGAGCGCGGGCGTCGCGCTTCGCAGTGGCGACACCGATCAGTGCGCCAAACGCCACACTGACCAGAGCCACGAGCGCCACAGGCCGAAGCACACGCAACAGCGATTTCGGAGATGCCACGGGCAAGCGCCCCAGGCGGGTGGCGGCAAAGAGCGCTCCCGCGCAGCAAATTAACGCAAACAAAAAGAGAATCACACCGAAATTATACCGCTATTTCTCCGCGAGCTCGCAACCAAAGGTGCTGTTCTGTTGCCCCACGGGAAAGTGCCCACAGGACAGTGGCTCAGTCGCGACAAACTCCCAAGGATTTCAAGTGATCCAGGAGACATTTACAGTGCGGAGCACGATCCCGAACGCGACTGCGATCTGTGTTCTTCAAAATATCGGGAAGATGGCGCGTCTTGCTATATTTTCCCTTATCCGTTTTCTCGGTAGCTCGGTTTAATTTCTCTGCCAGATCAGTTTTAGATATTTCCTCAACATTGAATGTAACAGGGAGATTCCCTAGCTTCTCTCCATAATATTCCTTCATGTTTTCAGGATGTGCTACCAACCAAGCCTCGACACACTGTGCCATAAAATAAAGTTGTTCATTCGTCGCTTCTTTTGGTTTTTTCCATTGATCTTGTTGGTAATTTAGTACATGTAGCCAACGTGATTGGCCTTCTTGAAGAGGAATCTCCGAATCCACAAGAAGTAAATAAGTTCGTCCCGGTTCTTCTTTTAAGGCATTACAAAATTCGTCATAAGCATCTTTTCGAGAACCACAGATTTCAATTCTGACCGCATCGGATAACCCTAAAAATGTATGAAATGCTTCACGCATACGAGTGAGGTCAGTTCCTTTTCCATGTCCCTTCGGAGCTCCCCCTTCAACAAAAATCGTGACTCGTTTCAATACAACGTACCTCCGATAGCCCCTCGAAGCCAAACCTCACCTAACGACATATCATCTTGCTGCAACCATTTTTTGAGACGCTCAGGGTTCGGTCGTTCGATAGTTGTGCCTTCTTCCGAAGTATGCTCACAAACTAAAATCGCTTCGGGCATGAGATCCCCAATTGCGGAAACCAGTAAATCAGAGTGTGTCGTAATGATGAGTTGAGTACGCTTTGATGCCTCCACAAGAAGTTCCGCAATCATTGGCAAAACATCAGGATGAAGTCCTAGTTCCGGCTCCTCGATACAGATTAGCGGTGGTGGTGTTGGGTGACAAAGAATCGTCAATAAGCAAAGAAAACTTAGCGTCCCATCCGAGAGCCGTGACGCGGGAATATTAGCAACTGATTTCCCGACACTTTCACGTATAAATATTTGGACTAGTCCTCCCACAAAGTCAGTAAACAGTCGCTCAGATCGAGGATAAAAACGTTTCAATTTACTTAGCAACAAACTTTCTATATTCACAAAATTATTTAAATTATGAAGAACGACAGCCAGATTTGAATAATCCTCAGATAAAAATTTTGATTCGACATCGATTTTTTGTGGCAACCAAGAGGCATTACCTTGTTGCCACGGCCTACCCGTGTAAATTCTCAGGCTTTTCAATAAAGATGCAGAGATACTATAATTAGAAGGTCTAAAGTCTTTAACTTCAGACATTACCGACTTACTATCTTCAATTCTAACATTTTCAACATTTTCCATATCCATTTTCAAAAAATATATTCTTGCGTTATTCTTAAATCTCTCAAAAAATGTAAATATATCGCTCTTAAAAACCTCGCTATGAATTTCTATACCATAACCATTTATAAAATTCAATGCCAAATAATAGGTGCCAATATAGTCTGAGTGAAAATCTAAATCCGCAGATATTTCTGATGGCAATATAGAATCAGATCGTTTCCAATCTTCAGGAAAACTACTGCTACTACGAATAGGCATAGATAAATCTGTCGGTGCTGCTTGTAAAATCCGTACTGCACTCAGAAAATTAGACTTACCAGAACCATTTGGCCCGACTAAGACATTCAATGGACGTAGTTCGACATCCACACCTTCGGGACCAAAGGAGAGCAAATTCTTGATTTTCAGAGATTTCAGCATGGTTTTTTACATTTTACAATACAAACGGCCCACGACAATTTGTCGTGGGCCGTTTCGTTCTTGGGATCGTGCCCGCTACAGAGAGCGGCCTTTTTCGATGGCCTCTTCGATGGTGCCGACCATGTAAAAGGCTTGCTCCGGTAGGTCGTCGTGCTTTCCAGCCAGGATCGCATCGAACGAACGGACGGCATCCTCGCGGCTGACGTACTTTCCGGCGATTCCGGTGAAGGCTTCTCCCACGTAGAAGGGCTGAGAGAGAAACTTCTGGATCTTGCGAGCACGGTAAACAATTAACTTGTCCTCGTCGGAGAGCTCGTCAATTCCCAGAATGGCGATGATGTCCTGAAGCTCTTTGTAGCGCTGGAGGATGGACTGAACCCCACGGGCCACCCGGTAGTGCTCGGCTCCCACGAT
>NZ_JAYUPA010000602.1:0-4275 GCF_043760365.1 Armatimonas sp. | reverse complement strand
GGGTGGTGACGGTCGCGCCCCGTGCGAGATTTCGCCCGCCTGAGAACACTTGCGCCTCGGCGAGGGCAAAGACAAAGTCCCCCGTGCGCGGCCAGAGCTTTGTGGCCGTGATGCGCACCACGCGCCCGACTCGACCCGTCAGCTTGAGTTCGTAGGGCGTCACGCCGGGACTTGGGAAGTCCGCACCCGTCTTGTCGTCTATAACCGCACCATCCACTTCGATCTTGAAGCGCACGGGGAAGCCAAAGCCGGGCGTGTCGGGAAAGTCCGTGGGGCGGGCGGGGAGCAGGCGGAGCGTGTCGAGCGGCTGGGGCTTACCTAGGTCTATCTGCACCCATTTTTCTGTCTCAGCGGCTTTCTCAATCGCGCTGTGGTAGCCATTGCTCGGGCTGCCAGGTGCGGTAGACTCGCCCTCACCGTAGATTCTGTCGCCGCGCTCGATCCCTGAGAAAACCGCCTGGAGCCGGTAGTAGTCCGTCTGGGCAATCGGGTCGAACTTATGGTCGTGGCAGCGGGCGCAGTGCACCGTGACACTGTTAAAGGTCGCCATGGTGTTGGTGACCATATCATCGCGGTCTAAAACGCGCGTCTTCTCTTTTTCAACCGTTCCCTCAGCCAACTCCGCCTGCCCGACAAAATCCCACGGCCCCGCCACCAGAAAGCCCGTCGCGATAATCCCCGCCGGATCGCCGGGCGTGAGCACATCGCCCGCCACTTGCTGCTGCACAAACTTTGCATACGGCAGATCGGCGTTCAGTGCCCCGATTACCCAGTCCCGGTACGGCCAGGCATTGTCGCGGCGCTTGTCTTTATCGTAGCCGTGCGTATCGCCGTAGTGCACCACATCCAGCCACTTGCGCCCCCAGCGCTCGCCGTAGGCAGGGGAAGCGAGGAACTTGTCCACGAGTTTTTCATAGGCATCGAGCCGCTTATCGCTCACAAACGCCGCAATCTCACCCGGCGTAGGTGGCAATCCCGTGAGGTCAAAGCTGAGGCGACGTATCAGTGTGCGCTTATCAGCCTCGGGGGAGAAGCTCAGGCCTTTGCTCTTAAGCTTGGCGAGGAGGTAGGTATCTACAAAGCCAAGCTCGACCAACCTCTCCTCCCCAACCCTCCCGGGTACCCTCTGGGTGCGGGCGCTCCTGCGTCGCTGGGAAAGGAGGGAGTTAGAGGGTGGATTCTCCCCTTTCCCAGTGAGGTACGAACGCCCGGGAGAGGGGGCAGGGGGAGAGGTTGAAAGGGCAGGGGGAGAGGTTTGCGGAGAGATTAGTGCTTGCCATGCCCAGTGAGGCTTTTCAGGCTTAGTGGCATGTGCCCAAGCCTGAAGCGGCGCGAGCTGATTGGGGGCGAGCTTGCCGCTGGGTGGCATTTTTATCGCGCGGTCGTAGGCGACGGCGGCCAGAACTTTCTTGGCGAGCGCCGCCGTGAGGGGCTTGTCTAGGCGCACTCCCGCCGATGCTTGCGCCGGGCCATGGCAGGGGAGGCAGGCGGTTCTGACGATTGCCGGTGGACGAGGTAGAACTTGGGGAGTCATGCGATAATCTCCGTGATCACGTTTCCATGCACATCCGTGAGGCGACGGTCAATCCCGTTGTGCCGGAAGCTCAGGCGCTTGTGATCTATTCCCAGCAAGTGCAGCACCGTGGCGTGCTGGTCGTAGCAGTAGGTCGGGTTCACGGCGGCGCGGAAGCTCCACTCATCGCTCTCGCCGTAGCTCTCGCCGCCTTTAATGCCGCCACCCGCCATCCAGCTCGTGAAGGCCGCCGGGTTGTGGTCGCGGCCCTTGCCGCCTTGGCTACACGGCATCCGTCCAAACTCCGTCGTCCAGATCACGAGGGTATCGTCGAGCAGGCCGCGTGCCTTGAGGTCTTTGAGCAGTGCGGCGGCGGGACGATCTAGCTCCGCGCCCAGCATTCCGTGATCTCTCGCTAAGTCTTCGTGCGAGTCCCAGTTGCGCCGGGGGAAGCCATTGTCCGCGCCGCTCCAGATCTGCACGAAGCGCACCCCGCGCTCCAGAAGCCGCCGCGCCGTCAGACAGCGCCGTCCCAAGTCGGATGTAATCGGATCGTCCACGCCGTAGAGCCTGCGTGTCTCGGGCGACTCTTGCCTAATATCGAGCACCTCGGGGGCGGAGAGCTGGAGCCGGGCCGCGAGGGCGTAGGACTGGAGCCGGGCGTTGAGGCGTGTGTCACCGGGCCTGGTGGCCTGGTGGGTTTTATTGAATTTCTCTAAAAACACACGGCTCTCGTGCTCGCTCTGGGGCGTGAGATAGGGGCGCTCGGGGGGGAAGAGATCATAGATCGGGGTCTTCGCGCCCGCTTTAACCACGGTTCCCTGGTGCGTCGCCGGGAGAAAACCCGCGCCCCAGTTCGCCGGGCCATTGGGCGGGACGCCGCGAGTGTCCGGGAGCACGACAAAAGTGGGGAGATTGTCGTTGAGCGAGCCGAGGCCGTAGCTCAGCCACGCGCCCATGCTGGGAAAGCCCGGCAGGACAAAGCCGGTGTTCTGCATGAAAGTGGCCGGGCCATGGACATTAGACTTGCTCACCATGGCATACAAAAACGCCATGTCATCCACGCACTTGGCTAAGTGGGGAAAGAGCCCGCTTACCCAGCGCCCACTCTTGCCATAGCGCTTCCAGTCCCACGGCGAGGGCATCACGACTCCCGGGGCGCTCTGGAACAGCTCAATCTTGCCACCCGGATCGAACTTCTCGCCGCGCCTTTTAATCAGCTCGGGCTTGTAGTCAAACGTGTCGCACTGGCTCGCCGCCCCGGACATAAAGAGCTGCACCACCCGCTTGGCCTTTGGTTTATGGTGCAGCTTTTGGTTCTCTAAGACCGTCAGCGCCAGTGCATCCAGCATGAAAATTTCTCCCGCTGAAAGTTACGCGACAGCCCTCTCCGATTCCTGCGCCAGCGATACAATAGAGGCAGAAATGCAAGCGCAGAGCCAGAAAGAGCAGCTCCAGCTTCGCCCGAGCAAGTTTGTCCTGGGTATGGGAGGTGGTATCTTCGGATACTGGCTCCTTGCCGCCTTTTTCTTCTGGTTCTCCCCGACGACAAATCCCTTTCCCGTTGAAGTTTTCGCATTGATCACTTTCGTGACGCTCTTACCCGCTTTGGCTTTTATTCTCTGGTGGCAACGAGCAAGCCTCATTGCAGAAGATTCGGGCCTGCGCTGGCGGCACTTTGGCGGCTGGCAGAAGGCGCGTTGGGATGAGATCGAGGACTATTTCTTTTGCATTGGAAACAATGATGGCGGCCCGGTGAGCTGGCTTCGGTTTCGTGATGGTCGAACTCTGCGACTCCCAGAGAGCTACTGGAGCGAGCAGACCGCCTTTCGTGCGCTGGTGGTGCAAAAGGCGACACACGCGAAGCCGTCGGGATGGCTGCTGCGGGGCGAAGAGGGGACGATCAGCGGGCGGCATGCCTTTCGGTACAAGAGCAAAAAGCGCCCGGAGTACTTTGAGGCCGATGAGCAGAGTGTCGCTTACTTCGATGGCCACCTGCTCCACCATGCCCTTTGGAGTGATGTTCTCGCACTTCACGATCCGCAAGATATTTTCCGACGCTTGCCCTGCACACTGGAAACTTGCCACTGGAGTGCCTCGTTCTCGTCATTGCTGAAAGAGCACACACTTCTGCGAGCGATGGTGCGCCAGTACGCCCCACATATCTCCGTTGCCCGCCTACGAATCCCGCAGCGTGAGCTTTTGGTGCCTACGGAGCGCGACGGCGGCAAGCGCATCTTTCACTACCAGACCCGCGCAAACCGCCGTAGTCTGGGGCTCTGGCTCGGTATCGGGCTGTTTTTCCTGGCATCGGCTGGGCTGACATGGTGGGGGCTGAATCACTTGGAGTTTGAGGACACGCGCACGGTTGGTGCCCTGCTGACTCTGGGAGGACTCTCTCTTGTGACTTGGGCCGCGACACTCTGGAGCTATAAAGTCGAGCGGATTATCGTGGATCGGGAGTCGGTGACACAGATTCGAGTTCAGGGGCAGCGTTGGGTGTTTTTTGAGGAGATCAAAGAGATCGAGACAAGCCTGGATCGAGACACGCTGGTGACTCACAAGGGCGAGCGTCTGATCTCCTGGCGGCACTCGCTGGCGAATGTGGCGGAGCTGCGTGCGGAGATTGAGAAGCACCTCCAAACCAAGAGCTAGCCCTGGCCTGGAGGAGTGGTTTTGTCTTTCTTCTGCTCGACCGAGCAGGCTCCCGACATTCAGGTGGTGAGCCCGAAGCGAGGAAGCACGTACTTCATGAGCAGGAA
>NZ_JAYUPA010000601.1:0-1523 GCF_043760365.1 Armatimonas sp. | reverse complement strand
TCTGGTCTGGGCAACTTGGAAGCGTATGCCCCTCATCGCTGACGAAGATTTGGAACGCTGTCTCTGGCGAACGATACAGGCAGAAGCTGAGGCAAAGGGCTGTAGCGTACTGGCAATTGGGGGAATGCCTGATCATATCCATCTGGTTTTGGTGCATCCCCCAACTCTCTCTGTCTCGAAGCTTCTGAATCAGTTCAAGGGAGTTTCCTCATCGGTTGCACGGGCGCGACTTGGAACGGAGTCCTTCTTCCAGTGGGCAGAGGGCTACGCCGCTTTTTCACTTAGTACCACCCACTGTCGGCACGCAATTGCCTATGTCGAGCGCCAGAAAGAACATCATTCTCTCAATGATCTCTGGGAACGCTGGGAACGAACTCCGGAAAGTGATTCTGCTTAATGGCCGGAACGGCCTTCACAGCGGAGCCTGCGACGCTCTCCACTCCCCCCGCTCCAACCGGGGGGAGGAACTACACCCACTCAATAGTGGCATCGGGGAGAACCTGGTTGAGCTCATCGCAGACATCCTGCTCTTTTACGTCCGGGCGCATTCTCAGAGTGACGAGGAGCATCCGACGGCCATCGGGGAGATCTTCGGTCTCAAAGGCGGAGACGGTGGCTCCTGCCTCTGTGATCGCGGTGAGCGCTGCACTGACGGCCCCTTTGTGCCGGTTGATGGTGATCGTCAGAGTGGTCTGTCGCTCGTTTCGGTGGATGAGGTTCTCTGACCAGCGGCCCACCGTGAGTGTGAAGAGCACCAGTACCGTTGCCAGTGTGGCCGAGGCGGCGTAGATCCCACCCGCGCCACAGGAAATTCCGACCGCCGCCACGACCCAGACCGTCGCCGCCGTGGTTAGGCCGCGCACGGAGAGCCCACGCCGTAGGATCACCCCTGCGCCCAGAAAGCCAATGCCTGTCACCACCTGAGCCGCAATACGCCCCGGATCACCGTTGACGAAGTGAATTCGCGTGAGCAAACACGCCCCGAGACAGACCAAGACATGGGTGCGCAGGCCCGCGGAGTGGTTGGTCGCCTCGCGCTGCGCTCCAATAAAGCCACCCAGCAGCGAGGCCAGAACGAGGTAGCCCGCTTCCACATAGAACGCCAGGGCTTGTGACTGCTGTAAGTAGTCCCACAGAGGACGAAGACTCATACGACAATTGTACCGCCACACTCCCCTCGCTTGGGCTATACTGGCCGTATGCTCGAACTGGCGAAGCTCTATGCAACGATCACCTACTTTCACCCTACGGCGGGAGCAGGCTGGTCGGAGGCTACCGAGAAACACTTCCCTCATGTTCTCAGGCAGCCTAACCGGGAAACGCTGGGCGCATGGCTGGCAGCGCTCGGTGATCCGGCGACAGGCATTATTGAGCGCCCGAGTGCCGACGAGGCTGCGACACCGGGCTACACTGCATCTACTGGGGAGGGCTGGCCGACCCTGACACTGCCAAACACAGCCTGGCTCCTCACTGCCGAAGGGGAGGAGCGATTTGTCACGTTTCTGCGCGATGCGGCGCGTGCT
>NZ_JAYUPA010000600.1:0-4287 GCF_043760365.1 Armatimonas sp. | reverse complement strand
GATCTTCCGGCTCCGCGATAATATCAACGTGGACGAAACCAACACGATGCGAGGATAACCTTGGAATTTCTCCCCTGGATCGTCCCGCTGCTGCCGCTAGTGGGCTTTCTGATCAATGGCCTCTATGGTGCAAAGCTCCCCAAGACACTCTCGGGTGGTCTGGCGACTCTCTTGCTCTGGGTTGCGTTTGGCTGCTCTTTATTGCTGCTTGGTCAGGTGCAGGCGGCACAGGATAAACGAATCTTCTCCCCAGAATTTGTCTGGTTTGGCGCGGGTAGCCTGAGTGTTAGCTTCAAGCTCTCTATTGACACACTCACCGCACTCATGTTGCTTATTATTACCGGGGTCGGTGCACTGATTCACGGCTACTCGATGGGCTACATGAGTCATGATAAACACTACAGCCGCTACTTTGCCTACCTGAATCTCTTTGTCTTTTTTATGCTGCTCCTAGTAATGAGCAGCAACTTAGTGGGAATGTTCGTCGGTTGGGAAGGTGTCGGCCTTGCTTCTTATCTTCTTATCGGCTTCTGGCAGGAAAAGAAGTCCGCCACGGATGCGGGTAAGAAAGCCTTTATTGTCAACCGAATCGGGGATGCGGCGCTTCTCATTGCGCTCTTTCTGATCTTTCGACACTTTGGCACTTTTGAGTTTTACGGTGAGAATGGGATTCTGACCAAGGCGGGCCTGGACGGGGCGCAAGCCCGTGGCTACGATTTGGTTGCGACCACGGTGCCGATCTTGCTCTTTGTCGGCGCGTGTGGCAAGAGTGCCCAGCTCCCGCTGCATGTCTGGCTCCCCGATGCGATGGAAGGTCCCACGCCTGTATCGGCACTGATCCACGCCGCTACCATGGTGACGGCAGGGGTCTATCTGCTCTGCCGCACACACACGCTCTTTTTGCTCGCACCCACAGCGATGACCGTCGTCGCGATTGTGGGGCTGCTGACCGCGTTGCTGGCGGCGAGCATTGGTCTGGCGCAGAACGATATTAAAAAAGTGCTGGCCTACTCCACTGTCTCACAGCTCGGGCTGATGTTTTTGGCCTGCGGCACGGGCGCGTTTGGCGCGGCAATGTTCCATGTCACCACCCATGCTTTCTTCAAGGCCCTGCTCTTTCTGGGCTCGGGCTCGGTGATTCACGCCATGAGCGGTGAGCAGGACATGCGCAAGATGGGGGGGCTGACGAAAAAGCTCCCGATCACCTATGTCACAATGTTTATCGGCACACTCGCAATCTCAGGAATTCCGGGGCTCGCGGGCTTCTTCTCCAAAGATGAGATCCTGGTCAATGCCTTTGCAGGAAAGGGCGGGAGCCCGCTCCTCTGGGCGGGTGGCCTGATCGCCTCTGCCATGACGGCGTTCTACATGTGGCGCATGATGGCCAAGACGTTCTCCGGCGAGTTCCGGGGCACCGACGAGCAAGCGCATCACCTCCATGAGTCGCCGATCTCGATGACCGCGCCGCTTGGGATTCTTGCGGTTCTCTCGGTTCTGGGAGGCTATCTGAATCCCGCCGCGCTCAAAGCGATTGGGGTGAGCCTACCCGACACGTTTGGCAGCTTCCTTGGGGAGAACGTGGAGTGGCGCACACAAACCAACGCGCTGGAAGTAGGCCATAGCACGGAGCTGATGCTCGTGGTGGCCTCGGGGCTGGTGGCAATTCTGGTCTCGCTCTGGGCCTGGAGCGCCTACAAAAAAGCCAAGAGTGGCGCGCTGCTTACGGAAAAACAGCGCCAGAGCGCCTGGTACCAACTGGTCTATAACAAGTGGCGCATTGACGAACTCTACGATGATGTTTTTGTCAGGCCGGGGCGGCAGCTTGCTACCTGGCTCTGGCGGGTCGCGGATCTGCGTGGCGTGGATGGGCTGGTGCAGGGAGTGGGCAACGGAATTACGGGGCTCTCGAACGTGCTGTCCCGCGCCCAAAACGGCTATGTCCGTAGCTACGCACTGACGATGCTGCTGGGGGTAGTGATTGTGGTACTGACCTCTCTGCTAGGACGGGGGAAATAAGCGAATGTCTTGGCTGACAGTTCTAATCCTGGTGCCTGCCCTCGCAGCGCTGGTGGTGGCTCTCGCTCCTCGGAGTGTGGCGCGACCCATCGCGTGTCTCGGGGCACTGGGGGCGTTTCTTATCTCCGCTTTCCTGCTCCAGGGACCGTCGGGCACCGGTGGCTTCTACGAAAACTCCTTGCAGAAAACACCGTGGTTTCAGGCGCTGGGAATTAGCTTCCAGGTAGGCGTGGATGGCATCAGTGCGCTGCTTGTGATACTAACCACGCTGCTCTCCGCCGTTGCGATTGTGACTCCTTTCAAGCTCTCTATCGGCAAAGAGAAGGTCTACTTTGGGGCGTTGCTTCTGCTGGAAGCGACCCTGATCGGGGCGTTTTCCGCGCTGGACTTGATCTTGTTTTATGTCTTCTTCGAGGCCTGTCTGGTCCCGGTCTGGTTTTTAGTGGGGATCTTTGGTGGGGAAAAAGCAACCAAGCCCCTGATGAAGTTCTTTCTCTACACGGTAGTGGGCTCGCTGGTGATGCTCTCCGCGATTTTGTGGCTGGGAATTCACTTTCAGAGCTTCGACTATATTGTTATTCAGGAAGGCCTGGTAAAGACACCGCTCCTGGGAAACCTTGGAGTGTGGGTAATGCTGGGGTTTGGGATCGCCTTTGCGGTCAAGACTCCCCTTTTTCCCTTCCACTCCTGGCAGCCGGATACCTACGCGGCTTGTCCCACGGCGGGAGTCGTGCTGGTTTCCGGGGTGATGGCCAAGCTGGGAACCTATGGCCTCTGGCGCTTCTGTATCACCCTTTTTCCGGATGCAGCCGAGCGCTGTGCTCCGATTTTTATCGGCCTTGCCGTGGCCGGAATCCTCTACGGGGCGCTCGTGGCGGCGATGCAGCGCGATGTGAAGCGGGTGATCGCGTACTCGTCTATTAGCCACTTGGGCTACGTGGTGCTGGGGCTGTTCTCGGGATCTCCTACGGGGGTGGCCGGTGCGCTTTTGCAGATGATCAACCACGGGATCACGGTTGGTGGATTGTTTTTAGTGCTGGGCCTGATCGAGGAGCAGACGGGGACACTCAAAATTCGTAGCCTGGGCGGGCTCTGGGAGCGTGTGCCGCTGCTCTCGCGCATCTTCCTGATTCTTACCCTCGCCTCGGTGGCGCTTCCACTGACCAATGGGTTCGTCGGCGAGTTCATGATCCTGCTCGGAGCGTTCCAGACCTTCCCCGTAGCGGCGACACTGGCGACCACGGGGGTGATCTGGTCCGCCGTCTACATGCTCTGGATGTTCCAACGCGTGGTCTATGGACCGGCCCGAACGGAGCACACTCTGACTGATCTTCAGGGGACGCCTCGACTTGTCCTGAGCCTTCTGGTGGTACTGGTCTTTATCTTCGGGATCTTTCCCAAGCCATTTCTGGAGCTGGTCAGCCCTGGAACCGCCTTTGTCGCGCCCATGGAGAGCAATCCCCAGGCAACCGGTGCCCCGGGGAGGAGCAATTAGAAAGTCATGACGGAAACACTGGATAATATGCGGGAGCTGCTGGCCCCGCTCGTGGTTCTTGTCTGCGGGATGCTGGTTCTGTTGTTGGATCTGCGCCGTAAGGCATTTGCTGCCCGTAAGTCGCTGGCTTTGGTCTGCCAGCTTGGCCTGCTCCTGGCCGGTATCGCCTGCGCTCCTGCGCTGCTCTCTGCCAATGATGCGGGCGCGAAACTACTGGCCGCGGACCAGTCGCAGGCACGGCTCTTTGGTGCCGGCATGACATTAGATGGCTTTGGAGCGCTGCTCAACCTGATTCTCTGTCTGGTGGCGGCACTGGTGATTGGGATGTCGGGGCGCTACCTGGAAGATAAAAAACTCCCCCTTGGCGAGTTCTATGCCCTGATCCTCTTTGCGAGCGCGGGCGCGATGGTGATGACCTGCGCACTGGATCTGATCAATCTCTTTGTGGGCCTGGAAGTTCTCTCCGTGGCGCTCTATATCCTGGCGGGCTACGCTCGGCGGGAGCTGCGCTCGGAAGAGGCTGCGGTCAAGTATTTCCTCCTGGGGGCGTTTGCATCGGGTTTTTTGCTCTACGGGATCGCGCTGATCTACGGCGCAGTGGGGCTCGCGGTCAAGACAGGAGACCTTCGCCCCACGACTCCTTCCTACACAAGTCTTGTCACGCTTACCGAAGTGCTTCAGGCAACTGCGAAACACGCAGGTATGTCGCTCGCTCAGTCGCCGCTCTTTCTGGTGGGCATGGTGCTGGTGCTGGTGGGGCTGGGCTTTAAAGCATC
>NZ_JAYUPA010000599.1:0-1523 GCF_043760365.1 Armatimonas sp. | reverse complement strand
GGCGGCGCGGTCTTTGTGCTTGACATCTATGTCCTCGCGGCCTTTGGTTTCTAGTAAATAATGTAGTCCGTCGGAGGAGACGGCGATAAAGTCGGGCTCGTAGTAGCGCAGGTTGGCGGCGTTGTCGGTGTACTCGATGGCAAACCCGAGCTGTGAGGGGAGCTTGGCGAAGCGTATCACATCAGGGGCATCTTCTAGGAACTTGGCGAAGCGTTTCTCGAAGTCGTTGTCGGCGGCGACTAGGTTATAGATGGTTTTGTTTGCGATAAATGTCGGGCGGGAAAAGGCGAAGGGCTGCGTCCCCGAGAGTAGGCGACCCTCGGTAAGCAGCTCCGGGGTTTTCTCCTCAATGACAAGAGTACGCAGGGCAGAAGCAAAAGTCTTGATGGTGACGTAGGAGGTGATGTTGGTGGCGAGGGCGCGAATCACTTCGGGGGAGTCTAAATTCACGCTCTGGCCGAAGGCTTTGTGCTCTAAAAACTGACGGACTTTAGGGACAAGATAGGCAAACTGTGACGGTAGTTTGACATCCTGGGCGATTCGTTTGGCGTAGTAGGAGATTACTTCTTGTGAGGTCTGGGGCACGGGGATGGCATAGTCTCGCTCAACGACTTTTTGAAGGCTGATAATATCGTAGCCCTCGTAGCGAAATGCCTGCGCGGTGGCGTCGCTGTCTTTGAGGGGGAGCTTGGGGCAGGTGAAGCCCAGCACATCAAGCGCGGCGATTTCTTCGGTGAGGCTTTTCTTGCGCGTCAGAAGCGGGGTGAGCTGGGGAATGTGAATATCGTGGTTGAGCTTCTCGGTGTCGGGGTGGATATTGGTGATCTGGACTTTGTCTTTGGTAAGATCGAAGGTATCTAAGGTGAGGTTCTCTTCTTTCTCTAAGTCCTCGACAAACTCGATGAACTTCTTATTGCCGATAATATCCACGCGCTCAATGTAGCCGGAGTTGCTGTCTCGGAACATGAGGCGCAGGCCACGCCCGATGGTCTGCTCGGGGAGGATATTAGCTTTAGAGGAATACGGGCGCAGGCCGACAATGACCGTCACGTTTTGCACGTCCCAGCCCTCACGTAGCATCAGAACGCTCACAATGGCCTGTACGGGGTTGTCCCAGTCGTCGGCCTCACGCGCCGCTTTCCGGGCGCTATCCAAATCTTTCTTGCTCACTTCCCCGCTTCGGTCGGTGTGGATGGTGAGGAGCTTCTCGCCGCTGAACTCCTCGGGGTACTTGACGCGCAGGAAGTCTGAAATATCATCGGCTTCGCTGGTGTCGTTGAGCATGACAAAGAGCAGGGGCTTCTTTTTGAGGGGCGCAAGCTGGGTCTTGTACTCTTTCCAGCGCTCGACGGCGGCCACTAAGTACGCCTGGTACTTCACGCTGGCAATATCGGACTGGGCTTCGCTGATCCCGGTAGCAATTCCTTTCATGGGGCGCTTGACAATGCCATCAATAATAGCTTGCTTGAGGGGATAATCGTAGATCGTCCAGGTAAACAACCCGCCTTTGTTGTACCGTGGGG
>NZ_JAYUPA010000598.1:0-12584 GCF_043760365.1 Armatimonas sp. | reverse complement strand
TCTACTGCACGTGGATAGGTAGGGGTGATGGCACTGAGCAACGCTCCTTCGAGAGTGCCCTCTGGGAGCTTCGGCTCGGGTGGCAGCACGTAGGGGTTCTCCAGATAGGCTTGCGCCCACTGCTGTTGTGCCTGTGCACCGCTCATAAATGCAGTGACAAAGCGTTTCTTCGCGGCTGGATCGCGTTGTGTGGCTAGAAACTGGCTCTGGATTTGAGCTAAATTAGGATCATCGTTGTCTGAGAAAAGTTCCTTGAAGCTTTCTATGTTTGTATTTTCCAGTGTTGGGAGCATATTTTCTAGGAAGCGTATTTCTGCGGCAATGGACTTTTCAGCATTGCCTTTATCTGCCTCGATATGCTCGCGGAGCGTCGCCTGTACACGATCACAGTCGCGTGGGGTGAACTGCTCCAGGTGGCGCATCACTCTCGCCAGTAAGATTGCGTCTATCGCCACCCCGACCAGTCCGCCGATCAGCACCTCAGCCTTGGGAGCACTGCCCAGCCGTAGGCCCTGCGCAAAGCTCACCAGCGCCGCAGCCGTGCGTCCTTCCGCGAACAAGACATGCATCTCGGCGGAGAGAAGCCTTGCACAATCGCGGAAGCCTGCAAACTCCGGAAAGGTCGTGGCGACGCTCAGCTCGCGAACAGGCGGGAGCAGAGGCTTCAGCATCGCGGCATCAATCAGTGCCCGGGCCTGTCTAACCGGCGTGTCATTGAGGGCGCGGCGGCGGCTCGTGAGGGTGCCTTTTTGCTGTGCCTCGGCCCAGAGCGAGCTGCGCCTCAGAAGCTCAGCGGCGCGGACGAGGTCTTCGTAGCCGTTCTGGCCGGTCGGCTTGGGGAAGAGCTGAAAGAGAATACTTTTGTCTTGCACGGAAATCTTAACGCAGAACGGGCCTGTATGGTTGCGGGTTCACAAGTGAGGTGATACTATTTGCCTTGCGTCTTTTCGGGGCGTGGCGCAGCTTGGTAGCGCGTCTGAATGGGGTTCAGAAGGTCGCACGTTCGAATCGTGTCGCCCCGATTAGAAAAACCCTCCGCTTCCTCAAGCGGAGGGTTTTTCTTTGTCTTTTTCTAGCTCGGCGAGGCGCTTCTCCATGTCGCGTAGCTTCTTGAGCATATCGGGCAGGCGGTGCATCGCGGCCTGAGCCTTGAGGACTTCTTTGTGGGGACGGGCAGGGAAGCCCGAGACAAACGAGCCTTCGGGGAGGTCATGGATCGCGCCTCCGCGTCCGGCGATTACGGAGCGTGCGCCGATCTTGACATGCTCGCCCGCGCCCGACTGGCCCGCGAAGACCGAGTAGTCACCAACCTGAACGCCGCCTGCAAGTGCAACTTGTGCCACCAGTAGGCAGTGCTCTCCCACCTGACAGTTGTGGGCCACGTGCACCATATTGTCCAGCTTGGTGCCGTTGCCGATCCGAGTTGTCCCCGTCTTTGCCCGATCAATGGTGCAGTTTGCCCCCATCTCCACATCGTCGCCAATGGTGACCGTTCCGATCTGTGGCACTTTCAGGTGCTGGCCGCCCACCATCATGTACCCGAAGCCATCCGCCCCAATCACCGTTCCCGAGTGAATAATGGTGCGACTACCGATCTTGGTGCCATGCAAAAGAGTGACCTGGGGAAACAAAATCGTGTCGTCGCCGATCTCCACATTGTTGCCGATGTAGCAGAGCGGATGGATTGTCACGTTCTTGCCAAGTCGGACATTCTCGCCGATGACGCTCTGAGCGCCGATAGACACCAGATTGCCGTACTGAAGATCGCTCCCCAGTACCGCCGTCGGGTGGATGCCGCGTGGCGCATAGTGCTCTGGTGCAAAGAGATCGAGTAGTTGAGCAAAAGCCAGACGGGGATTCTCGACACCGATTATTACTTTGGTGTCACCGTTACTGATCGCCGTTTGGGGGGCCAGGATGGCGGAGGCAAGAGAGCGGCGTGCAGTCTCCAGAAAACGTGGGCTCTCGGCGAAGGTAATATCGCCTGTCTGCGCTTCTTCAATGGAGGCGATTCCACAGATCATGGTCGCCGGGTCGCCAAAAATCTGACCTTGTACGACTGCTGCAATCTCTGCTACCGTCCGGCGGCGCAGCTCTTTTTCTTCTATCACAAGCTTACCTTTATCCAATTTGCAAATTCTGCAGTACGATCTGGTACGCCCGGACGAGGACGAAACGAGATCATAATGCCCCTGCGTTGGGCGACATCCAGCACCGCTGCACGGACTTCTGCCTCAAGAGCGGAGCGCTCCGTTGTGAGTGTTTGGTTGGTAGGAAGGGAGGTGAGCGGCTTGAGGAACACGGTGTTTTTGGGAGAGGGAGCTGTGGTCGGCGAAGACGTTAGCGGGAGAGAGGCGCTCGCGGCACGCCGTGTCGGAAGCTCCTCTGCCAGCAGTATCTTACCCAGGCTCTCTTCTTGATCTAAGCGCAGAACAAAGTTTTCGGCCCGGCTCCGTAGGCCTTCGAGACGCTGCGCGATTCGTATCTGGACTTCGGCCTCTCGCTCCCGGGCACTGAGAAGGCGTTTCTGATCGGCGTCTTTCTGTGCCTGTGCGACTTGGCCATCCAGCGTGTCACAGAGAACTTTCAGAACATCCCGTGAGGCGGCATAGAGTACCCGAGGGTTACGCGGAGGCGTTCCACCTGTCCAGAGAACTTTGGCACGTCGCACTCCGGTCAGAGGATCCGTCTGTATCTCGGCACGTAACGCGGCTGCCTTCAGGCGGGTGACCTCTGCCTGCACCTTCACGGGATCATCAGGAGCGAGGAGCGTGTCATTGGCCGGGCTTGCGAGGGCCTGGGATATCTGATACTGGATCTGCGCTAGAGCAATGTCATCTCTGAGCAGTGCCATTTTTTCTGAGACACTACGGTCTGCCTCTAAGCGATCCTCCTGTGCTTTATCTACCGAAATGCGCCGCTCCTGTATTTCAAACTGCGCCTGACTAATCGCCCAAAAACGTGTCTGACGCTGTTGAAGGAGTTCGGAAAATTCTTGTATTCCCTGACGATCGGCTTCCTGTAGTCTCTTTCTGCCCTCTAGTCGGCGCTGCTGGGCTGTCTCCCAGGCAGGAACTTCTGAGAAAAGGGATGTCGTAAGAAACGAAGGAAATGGCGCGTGTCCCCATGTCGGAATCCCAATGGGGGAGAAGTCTTTCGCTTTCTTCGCCAACGGACTGTTGCTAATCAGAGCATCCAACCTCACCCAAGCCCAGGTGGGCTTAGGCGTCGCAAGACGAACGGGAGCAGGTTGACTGCACCCCGTTGCCCCCAGACTGACGACCACCGCGAGCAGTACGCTGGAGCGACTACTTCTGGAGAAGTTTGACCACATCCTCAGTAATATCCGTTGCCGCATAGATCACGACATTCGCGTTGAAGATCAGGGCCAAGTTCTTTTCCAGGGCCACTTTCTTCACGGCATCCTTTACGATTTTCTCTAACTGAGTCTCAAAAATCGTCCCTTTTTCTGTGATACGGCGTTCGTAGTCCGCACCGATCTCGTTGAGGATAGGAATTCCCTCGTTCTGAAGGGCATTGAGGCGCTCCAGTTCTTTTTTCTCATCGTCTTTGAGAACTCCCACCGTTCCTGACAGTCGGTTGAGGGTTCCGGCGCTCTGATCCGCTTTCTTTTGTAGATCCGTCGCACGAGTCTTCTCGGCAGGGGTGGTCTTGTCGCCTTTTTCGTAGATTGCGGCGAGCTCGGTCATCTCCTGCTTGGTCAAGTAGATGGCATTGCCCTCTTTCAGGCGATTGAAAACACTCAGCATGCTGCGCTTGAAGGTCTCAAACTGCCCATCGAGATCTTTCTTGAGCTTAGACTGTTTGGCGCACTCTTGAAAGTCAACGATCCCAAACTGCTGTTGGGCATGTGCGGGCGCTGGAGTGAGTGCGGGAATGCCGACTCCCCCCAGCAGAGTTAGGGCCACGGGGGCGAAGAGACGAAAAGACTGAATAGCTCGTAGGGCTCGCATGCGGTATTGGAGCAAGATCATAGTGAAAAGTTTCTCCTTCTTCTAAAATTAAAACGCCTGCCCAATAGAAAAGTGGCTCCGCCCTGCTCCATCGCCAAAACCGTAGTCGAGACGAACAGGGCCGACGGGAGTTCGAACACGGATGCCTAGACCAAAGCTGGCACGCGGCTTGAAGCCACTTTGCTGCGTGAAGCCTGCGATATTTTCCTGGTTCACTGAGGAGGCACCCCAGGCATGGCCAATATCCGCAAAGATAACTCCTCCGAGCTGGTTTTGCTTATCAAAGGGAATCCGAAGCTCGTTGGATAAGAGAAACATGTTATTTCCCCAGAAGCGGTCATCGAAGAAGCCACGTAAGTTATCCGGCCCTCCCATGAAGAACTGCTCGGAGAAGGCGATATTGCCCGTTGCCGCTCCCACAAGCAAGCGCGAGGCTAGGACACGTTTGCCTTCACGTAGGTTATCTTTGGTACGCTGGCCGGTTAGCGAGGTGTAGCGGCGGTAATCCAGGGTGTACTTGGCAAAGGCACCCGTCTGATTTCGATTCTCAATGAGTAGGCGCGGCTCGCCCGTCTGACCAAACTTGGGATTGAGGTTGGGTTTCTCGTAGTTGAAGCGGCTGTTTCCCAGCTCGATGGTTGGGGAGAGGTAGTAGCCACGCGCGGGGTCCTGGGCATTATCTGTCGGGTTAGAGATCATGCCAAAAGTCACCGCCGAGATGCGGCCATTTTGCACCAGCGAGCCCCGCAGGTTCTTGATATCGTCGTCGCTGAGGGCATCGTAGTTCTGCTGGAGGTTGTTGGCCTGGATTCCCTCAACGCGCACTCCGGCAAAGCCACGTGTGAACCGATCCGCAGTCAGAGGACGCGAGAGGTTGAAGCCACCGCCTTTGCGCTCCTCGAAGTACTGGTTGTTGGAAAGATCATTGGTGAAGTTTGATGAGAGGATACGGTTGAAACGGAAGGCGAAGCGGTCGTAGAGAGTGATACTGGCGCTGGTATTGTTCTTATCTACCCATGGCTCCGTGAAGCCTAGCTCGTAGGAGTTGCGCGAGATTCCCCCCGCCACGGACCACTGCAGATCAAGGCCCTGACCCTTTCCACGGAAGTTTTGTTCGTTGAGGCTGACCGTGCCGATAAGGCGCTGGCGCGCGGAGTAACCCACCGAAACACCCACCTGGCCCGTGCGCTGCTCCTGAACGGTGAGGGTGACCTTGGTCTTGTCCAGATCGCTCCCTGGCTCGGCGTTGGTGACGGCATCCACAAAGATATTGAGCCGCATGAGGCGCGAGAGGTCTTCTTGAAGCAAGTTGTCGTTATAGGGGCTACCGATCTTAGTGCGAAGCTCACGCAGAACGACATTTTTCGCCGTCTTCGTGATTCCATCAACCTTGATTTCCTCAACAACAGTCTCCAGAATTGGGATGGTGAGCGTGCGGGTCTTTGGATCCAGCGAGACTTCATCTATCACCACGAGGGCGCGGTAGCCCAGGCTCTGGTAGTGGCGGGGAATCTTGAGGACATCGGCGGAGAGGGTCTTCTGGTTTAAGACACCACCCGGCTTGGTCGCTAAAAGCTTCAGCAAATCCTCGTTCTTGATGACTTTGTTGCCCGTGAAGGTGATCACATCCAGGATCGGGTTTTCGGACAGACTAAAGATTAGCCGGATGCGCCGATCCGGAAGTTCCTCAAAACGCGCCGTGACAGCCGCATAAAACCCCGTGTCTAAAAGCGCCTTTTTGGCATCTTCAAGCCCCTTGAAAGTAAATGGGGAACCGATCTTGAAAACTTTGCCGACCGCCAGTGTTGCCGTCGTTTCATTGGTATTCTGACGCCCTGGAAACTGTATCTCCGCGATAGGGCGACTCTCCTGTGCACAGACCGTGCTGGCCGCACTGAGTGCGACCGCACTAATCCCTAACTTAAACCACATAATCGCTATAGCTCCTCACGCCGCAGCCAGCCCCGGTAGTAGGGCTCCAGCCGCTGACGTATTTTATTGCGGGCCCGATGCAACCGCGTTTTTACCGCAGGCACCGAGAGGCCCAAAATGGCTGCAATCTCCTCGTAGGGCAGATCCTCCCAAAGGTCCAGGATCAGCACCTCGCGGTACTCCGAAGGCAGGGCTTCGACCGCGTCTCTAATTTTCTGTCCAAACTCTGTCTCTAGCAGAAGCTTCTCGGGAGCATTGCGCCAGTCAGGCACTTCGCGGGATAGCTCACCGGACTCACTGTCTAGCGTGTTATCGAGCGAGTAGCCCTCCCGCTCCCGCTGACGGCCCTTTTGCTTGTACCAGTTCTTGCATAAGTTGCAGGCGATCTGATAGAGCCACGTGTAGACCTGGGCATCACGGCGGAACTTTCCCCAGGCACGCCAGGCATTGACAAAAGTCTCGACCGTTAGATCCTCAGCATCGTCTGGGTTTTCGTTGCCAATCATCCGCAAGATGAGGTTGTAGATACGAAGCTGATACTTCTCCTTGATCTGATCAAAGCTCAGATCCCGGTCTTCTCCTCCTACGGGACGTCCTTCTTTACTCTCCACGATGCCATCTCGGTAGACATCTGTTCCCGGCAAACGTTTCAGGCTTTTGTGGAATCAATAGCGAAATGTCCCCCGCAGAAAGAGCTGGCTATCACGCTGCTCGTTGGTGGAAGCGCCTAACTGGAGCCGACTGCCGCGCCAGAGCTGTCCAATTTCGTAATTGAGGCTGTAGAGCTCGGGAAGGAGCTTACCGGAGCCACTACGCGTCTGGAAGGTACGCCGAACCTCGATCGTGACTTTCTCAAAGGGCTCCGGTAGGCGACGAATAAAATAGAGGTTGGCAAGTCCATCCAGACCATAATCCAGAGAGATATCCTCCAAACCGAAAAACCTCCCAAACTGACCGGTGATGGGAGTAATGATCGCCCCAAATATCCCTCCGCTCACTAGGTTGGCTCCCTCACGGAGGGCGTCCGGGGAGAGCTGGGCGAGCAACTGATACGGAAATAAGAGCGAGAGAATTGCGGGTTCACTCAGAGCGGGATCAGAGCTCAGGCGGATAAAATTGGGCTGCGGCTTGCCCGCCTGCGCTGCCGTGTCGCCCTGTTGCAGGAGGCCGTTGAAGCTGGTCGTCACGGAGATTCGCCGCCCCGCGAGCTCCTCGGGGATCTGGTTGCTCAGCCGATTGGGATCGAAGGTACTGGGGTTAGAACGCGACGATTTCACGGTGGAGCTGCTGACCATGACTTTCGCGGTTGCGGTCACATCCTGGGCGCGCAGATCGAACTGGAGACGATCTTGTCCCGCCTCGTAGCGCTTGGCATAGGTAAGGCGCAGCTCGCCGCCACGCTGCACGGTGAAGGTTGCCAGAGGGTATTTGAAATAGCCGCCTGTGGGGGTTAGAACGCCTTCTATTTTGGGGGCAGCCAGATCGCCCGAGATCGTGACCCCCCCGGTTGCCTTGAACTCCAAGAGGGTGCTGATAGTTAGGCGGGCATCGCTCGCGGTCTCCAGAGCAATGGCAAAGCGCGGATTGAAAAGAAGGGCATTGTTCTGCGCCGACTCGGGAAGCACATTACGGGGATACCTAAAACTTAGATCTGAAAGCTTGAGATTCTGGTTAGCAGCGGTTGCTATGGTAGGAGTCAGCAAGGGCCCCTGGATCAAAACTTGACCGTCTATCTCGCCCTTGAGCGCCTCCGCTAGCCCACCACCAAGGCTGCGCGTGAGGGACTCGTTCATCATGAGGGCACTGGCATTGTCGGTGTCAAGCTGGAACTTTGTGAAGCGTGCCTTGAGATCAAACTCGCCCCGTAGCCTCGGCGACTCCTCTGCCTCGTCTCTGCGGACAAAAAGGCGGGTGAAGTCTTCCAGGTTCTCGATACGGATCACCGAGCCCGGCTCCAAAACCAGTGTTCCCGCAGAAGGGAGCTGTGCCAGGGGGATCACGGGGAGGGGTTTCCCACGCTCCACCTTAGCTTGTGGTGGGAGCTGTGCCAGAGAGAGCTCCGCTTTCGGGAACCGGATTTCCTTGCCGGTTAGCTCCAGGGCTAGCTCTAGGTGCTGGATCGGATTGATGACATCCCTGCTGAGGCGCTGACTCGGATTAGGGAAGCGTGCGGATGCTTCTGTCAGGCTGAGCTTCCCATCGAGCTCCGGGGCACTCAGGCTCCCCTTTAGTGTCACGTTGCCCCGAATGATTCCAGTGAGCTGGGATTTCCCCGTTCGGAAGTACTGGCTGAGTGTCGCGACCGTCAGCCCCGCCGCGTCGTCGAGGGCGACATGGAGGCTGATCGGGCGGCGGGCCGCGATTCGATGACTCGCATTGTCGTAGGGGAGCTGGCCCTCAAAAGTGAGGATCTCTTTGGCATGGGTCAGGCGACCATCGGAGAGGGTGATGTTCCAGTCCTGCTTGTTTTTCCCGAGCAGCTCCACTTGAAAGCGAAGCTGATCTACTAACAGAGGAGGCGCATTAAACTGTCCTGCATACCCAATCGTATCGCCCAGGAGCAGGTTATCCGCGAAGAACGATGCCGTGATTTTAGGAGTTTCGACGGTGCCATCGGCGGCAATGGTCACTGCGGCTTTACCTTGGACAGGCACGGGGAGCGCACCGGGTGCCAGGGTACTCACCAACCCAAGGGGAATGGCGTTGGCGTCTAGGGTCAGGTGGTATTCCAGGGGCTCTTTCGGATCGTAGGGAAGCCGCAGCCAGCTCTTGGTCGTCACGGACTCGCCGGTCTCACGGTCACGCCCGGGGTGTCGGAGCAGACGCAAGAGAGTTGGCTCATCGGTTTGGGCATCGGTAAGGGCGAGTGTTGCCGCATCTAGGTCTAGCCGCTCATCTGTCAGGGTGGCGCTGACCGCGAGCTTGCCTTGCACTGCCTTAGATGCTCCCTCGGTTTGAATGCTCAGGTCTGGGCTGGTCAGCGCGAAGCGTGCACGCCGGTCCCGTGGTCCGTCTTCAGTGAGGCGAGCCGCGACATTCCCAGTGAGGGCGACGGTCGCATCAATCAGGGATGGAATCGTGTAGAGAGCCTGGATAAAATCTCGTCCCTCCGGGGTATTGTCTAGGTGTGCCCCTTGGAGTAATTTGACAACTTTTTGAAAGCGTGCCTGGGTGATATCGAGGTTACTGGAGAGCTGCCTGGTTTTCAGATCGTAGCGAATATCGGTTGCGGATAGGCTTGTGCCCGTGTCGCCTAGCTGGAGCGCGACACGTGGCAGGAGTATTGTTCCCAGTAGTGGCTGATCTTCCTCAATCTCGGGGGCGAAACGAATCTCACCGAACTCCAGGTTTGTAATAGGGATCCCTATGATTTTTATGGACTGGGCATCGGTGAGCTTGGCTGTAAAGACCGGATGCTCCCGTGAGCCCGCGAGTGTCAGTGAGGCCGATAGAGTGCCTGTGATTCCTAGTTGCTTATCTGCCAGCCCTTCCAGCGACGTGAGTGTTGCCAGGTTAAGCGCATCCGCCCTGAGTGCTCCTGAGAGCTTGCCCTCGGTGGTGAGCTGCGCCTCGCCGGTGATGATGCCTGTGGCGGTGTTGAGGACGAGCTTTTGAACCCGGATTGCCTCGGTGTTGCGAGTGAAGGTGAGGGTGCCCCCTTCTAGAGGGAAGTCCGCAACCAGGAAGCGCCCCAGCGTGGCATCGCCTTCGATTTGGAGGGCACTAGTATCGCCGCGAATCGTGGCATTGGCACTGCGAATAAACCCACTGACCGGCGGTTTTGCGATTCCTGTCCAGTCGAGATCCTCGAGAAGTGTTCGATACCCTGGTGTTATCTGGAGCCACTCTGGCGCGAAGCGCCCCGGTTCCTCACTGAGCTGGGAAAGCACGGTGCTCAGCTCTAGATTCTCCACTTTGGCACTCAGATTGAGCTGGGCACCGGCTGTGTTTTTTGCTCCAATGATCGTCCCCGCGAGCTCCGCGATTGCTGGGGAGCGTGATATCCGAAGCGGCTGCATCGGGTCCAGCTCGACACGAAACTCACCTGTAGAGAGGAGTCGCAGGCTGGCGCGCTCAGCGTGGGCGGAATCGGCGACAAAAAGGCGGTTCTCGAAGCGGTAGCGCGGCTGAAGAACGGTGACATCGCGTAGGGACAGAACAGGCGCTGTTTGCGTGCCGGTGAGCTGTGCTGAGGCCGAGAGCGTCCCCCCGACTCCTGGTAGACCAAACGCATCCGCGAGCTGCCCCAGATCTGCTGCGACTAGATGACCTTCCAGAGCAACCTGCCCCCCGATCTGTCCACTGCCTGCCAACCGAAATACCCCCATAGATCCCGCCAGCGTGCCCTCTGTTACCTGATAGCGCTTCCCGTTTAGGGACAGGCGTGCGCTGGCTGTGGGAAAATCTAGTCCGACAATCCGCAGGTTCTTTGTCTGAGCGAGTCCGCTTGCCGTGAGAACATCGTTTTGAATCTTCCCTCGGAAATCCACGTCAAGCTGGCCCGTCGGTGGGTTTTTGAGATCCATTTTGAGATCACGGAGCAGGGCAACCCGGCTGAGCTGGGCACCCCGCAGATGGGCTTCGAAGGTGCCAGTACGCTGTTTGGCACTGTAGCTCCCCTGGCCGGTGAGAGTCCCCCCTCCTGAGAGTGCTGCGGTGAGGGTGGTGGCCTGAACCAGACCGTCGGCGTAGGTAACACGGGCTTGGGCGGTGAGAGCGGGGAGTCCTTGCCACTGCCCTTCAAGGCCCGAGAGATGCGCGGTTACCTGTGGATTATTCAGTGCTCCCAGAAGGGTCGCGCCTTCGAGGCGTAGTGTCGGGCCAAGGCGTAGCTCTTTCGGAAGCTTGAGTGCTGGCAGTAGCGCAAGCCCTTTCCGGAGCGGTACACGCGGCATCGTCAGAGTTGCGGCCACGTAGGGCTTCTCCGAGTCGAGTGCGGTTACCCGACCGGTGGCAAGAAAACTCTCCCCCAGTGCGTTTCCCGCGATCGCAGCCGTGAGTGTGCCGCTCCCGTAGGTCGCACTCCCTCCCAGCTCGGTCAGAGGGAGCTTTGCTGGGGTTTTGACCAAGATATCAAGCTTCCTAAACTGAGCTTCAACCTGGAAGATCGGGGGGGCACTTTTTTCTGAGGGGAGCAGCAGGGTGACCTGTGTGTCTATTCGCCCACGAGTGAGGGTGGCTTCGGGGCGTGGCTTAGTGGTGTAGCCTATCCAGTAGGGAAGATCCGCATCGCGCACGGTGGCGCTGAGGCGGAGCAAAGGCTGTTCTTGACTCGGGCTGTCGGGGCGCGGGCCAGGGGCGTTACGCCGTGCAGTGCCTTCGAGCAGAATCGGCCCTGCGAGGCGTGTTACGGTTGCTTTGCTGGGAAAGGCACGTGCGATGAAGCGCAGTGTGCGGGTGCCACTGAGATCTATGGTGGCATCCAGGCGTTCCACACTATTTTCTTCCGCTCTTCCTGGGGCCCGCAAGCTGGCAAAGTCACGGAGCCGCACGTGGGCATTACGTACCCGCACACGGGTCTGGAAGGGGGGCTGCGTGGGATCGGGTAGCATTTTAGGCTTGGGAAGGAAGTCCTCGACACTGAGCTTGCCCTCCGGTGTGCGGTAGACAAGCAGATCGGGGCTCTCCACGACGATTTCCTCCACTCCAGTTTCGCTGAACTTGCCTTGCTGGAGTGCGGCGGGGGAGACACTCAGACTGAGCCGGGGCACGCGGATAAGCCAGTCCTGCCCCGTCCAGCGCAGCTCATCCGGTCGTGCACCGAGCTCCAGCCCCTCCACAACAATCGGGAGCGACTCCTGGGTGAGGGCAGCGCGTAGCGTGACGAGGCTCAGGTTCGGCGAGAGCTTGGCAAAATGCACGGGGCGCTCCAGCGCGATGCTGGCTTCTTCCTCCAGAAGTAGTTTGCTCTGGGCAAGCTGTTGGTCGAACCGCGCCAGTGTCTGCGGCCAGGCCCACACGACGAAGAAAAGGGGCGGCGCGAGCGCTACCAGCAGGGCAAGGAGCCCGTTGGTGGCAGCACCAAGGTATCTCACGCGGAACCTATCACACCACCGCCAGAGGTAGGCTCAGGCGGCGCGGCCCGGGTGTGGCGGGGCGTGGTGGGGATAGGGTGCCGTCGAGGTACTTGTGCCGGAAGTCAATGGCATTGTACGACGAGCGCACAAATGGCCCTGATGCAACGGAGAGAAAGCCCATGTTCTCGGCGAGGGCTTTGTAGTGCTCAAAACGCGTCGGGTGAAGGTACTCCACCACGTCCAGATAGCCCTTGCCGGGCTTGAGATACTGCCCCAGTGTCACGGCGTCCACCCCCGCGTCTTTCCAGTCCGAGAGCACTTCCAAAACTTCCTCCTCGGTCTCGCCCAGGCCCAGCATGATCCCGGATTTGGTGTAGATCGTGGGGGCGAGCTCTTTGACGGTGCGGAGAAAGTCTATCGAGCGTGCGTACTTGGCTTGCGGGCGGACGGTACGGTAGAGGCGTGGGACGGTCTCCGTGTTGTGGTTAAAGACATCCGGGTGGGCGTCGCAGACCATCTCGATGGCGAACTTGCGGCCCCGAAAGTCCGGGGTGAGCACTTCGATACTGGTGCCGGGCATGGCGGCGCGTAGCGCGTTGATCACGGCGGCAAAGTGCGCCGCGCCGCCGTCGAGCAGCTCATCGCGGTTCACCGATGTGAC
>NZ_JAYUPA010000597.1:0-4297 GCF_043760365.1 Armatimonas sp. | reverse complement strand
CATTAACATTTTCTGTCTTACTCCCCTGTCGCCGTCGAGTAGCTACCACCACCTGTGTAGCCGCCACCGCCGCCTTCGTTTCCACCACGGGGGCCACGACCTGGGCCGCCACCGCCACGCTCACCACCTCGGCCTGCTGCGCCACCACCGCCACCGCGACCCGTGCCACCACGACCACCACGGCCACCACGGCCACCACGACGATCATCATCACGATCCCGGCCACGGTCAGAGCGCTGCCCTGCAGGATTCTCCACCGGGCGACGAGCACCCGGGAGGATATCTCCCTTGTAGATCCAGACCTTCACTCCAATAGTGGAGTAAGCCGTCACTGCCTCGGCAAAGCCGTAGTCAATATCGGCACGCAGGGTGTGCAGCGGCACTTTTCCCTGGCGGTCTTTCTCACGACGCGCCATCTCCGCACCACCGAGTCGCCCGGAGACCTGGGTACGAATCCCAAGAACACCAAGTTTCATAGCGCGGGTCACGGCCTGTCGCATGGCACGCTTGTAGCCGATACGCTTCTCGATCTGCTGCGCAATGGACTCCGCCACGAGCTGAGAGTTCGTCTCCAGGTGGCGAATCTCCGCAACATTGACGTGGACCGTCTTTTTCGTCATCTTCTCGAGATCCGCTTTGAGCATATCAATGCCCGAGCCACCCCGTCCGATGATGATTCCCGGCTTAGCCGTGTGCAACGTCACACGAAGCTGGTTCGCCTGGCGCTCAATCTCGATCTTGGAGATCGCCGCGTTCTCAAATCCCTTACGCTTCTTGATACTCTTGCGAATAACGTAGTCTTCTTTTAGAAACTCGGCATACTGCTTGTCGGCGTACCACTTGGAATCTGCATCCCGGATGACGCCGATACGGAACCCAATCGGGTTAATCTTCTGTCCCATGGTTTACTCCCCTGCCTCAGCGGTCTCGGTCGTCTCGGTAGACTCTTCGGTCGTTGTAGACTCCTCCACCACGGGAGCCTCAGCGCGGGTCGGCAGTGCGGCACGTAGCGGCGGTTTCTTCGCCGTTTTTCGCCCCGTTTTGGCCGGCGGAGCTTCACCCTCGCCCACGATCACAGTGATATGACTCGTGCGCTTAAGGATTCGGTAGGCACGCCCCTGAGCACGTGGCTTAACACGCTTCATGGTCGGCCCCACATCCACATAACAACCAACAATCTTGAGGTAATCCGGGTTCATCTCAAAGTTATTGACAGCATTTGCACAGGCTGAGCTCACCACTTTGGCGATCTCCGCGGCTGCATGGTTTGGCGTGAACTTTAGCTGATCAAGTGCTTCTTGAGCATATTTTCCACGCACAGAGTCGAGTACTAGGCGCACCTTTCGGGGTGCCATCCGCACAAATCGGGCGGTAGCTTTTGATTCCATCTTGCTTCCTCCCTACTTTCTCATACGGCTGGACTGACCGGTACCGCCTGCATGGCCCTTGAAAGGCCGGGTGTGAGCGAACTCGCCGAGCTTGTGCCCGACCATGTTCTCCGTGATAAAGACAGGCACATGCTTGCGCCCATCATGCACGGCAAGGGTTAGACCGATAAACGAAGGAAAGATCGTCGACCGACGTGACCATGTTTTGATAATGGCCTTCTTTCCGCTCTCGTTCATGGCGTCTACCTTTGCCAGAAGTTTCGGGTCCGCGAAGGGCCCCTTCTTCAAAGATCGTCCCATAAATTACTCCTGCCCCAGTCACAGGCTCTTGCCTGTCGGGTGCGTGGCCGGAGCTTCGCCCCGGCCAACATGGACACACGATTACTTCGTGCGCCGCTTGACGATAAACTTGTTCGTCGACTTGTTCCGGCGGGTCTTATAACCAATCGCCGGGACGCCCGTCGCGGAGACAGGCCCCTTCTTGCGACCCACAGGGCTCTTGCCCTCACCACCACCGTGCGGGTGCTCTCGGGGGTTCATGGTCACACCACGAACGTGAGGGGTGCGCCCCTTCCAACGAGACTTACCGGCCTTACCAAGAGACTCGTTCTCATGCTCCAGATTACCCACCTGGCCAATAGTGGCACGGCAGGTCAGCAGCACGCGACGCATCTCACTCGATGGCAGACGGAGCGTGGCATACTTGCCCTCTTTTGCCATCAGCTGCGCATAGGCCCCCGCGGAGCGGGCCATCTGGCCGCCCTTACCAGGGCTGAGCTCGATATTGTGGATCAGCGTACCGACCGGGATATTGATGATCGGAAGCGCATTACCTGGCTTGATATCCGCGGTCGGCCCGCTGGCAATCGCATCCCCGACAGTAACTCCGACGGGGGCCAGGATATAAGTCTTGGTACCGTCCTCGTACTGCAGAAGCGCGATACGCGGCGTGCGGTTTGGATCGTACTCGATCGCCAGCACGGTAGCGCCCACATCATCCTTGAACCGCTTGAAGTCAATGATGCGATACATCCGCTTGTTGCCACCACCACGGTTGCGGATCGTCATCTTGCCAGTGTTGTTACGACCAGCCTTCCTTCTTTTCGGCTCGACCAGGCTCTTCTCCGGCTTGCCCTTGGTGATCTCACTGTAGTCAGGGCTCGCCATGAAGCGACGGCCAGGCGTAATTGGTCTAAAACGTCGAATCGGCATCGCTTACACTCCCTCAAACAACTTGATGCTCTGCCCTTCGGCAAGCGTCACAATCGCCTTCTTATAGCCGGGGGTCTTGCTCACGCTAGAACGTCCAAAGACGCGGTAGCGCTTGATCTTTCCCTTGACAATCATGGTATTGACCGCGGTAACAGTCAACTTTCCCTCGCCCTCACCATCCGTAAAGAGAGTCTCAACGGCATCACGGATCTGGAACTTATTCGCATCCGCATGCACTGCGAAGGCGTACTTGCGCTCGCCGTTCATCGTCAGAGACTTCTCCGTAATGATCGGGCGCTCTATAACCTCATAGATACCTGGCATACTACGCCTCCTTCTCTTCTTTTTCGTCTGCCCAGCCGCTGAGGGTCGCCGCCGCGGCCTTGGTGATGACCACCACGCCGCCGTCTACCACATCACGCGTTGAGATACGCTTACCAACACGGATCGTCACCCCCGCGATATTGCGCAGGCTCTTGACGGTAACCTCATCGCCCTCATCAATCACGACGAGCGACTTTCGCGCACCACCCGTGACTTCGGTAAGGAAGTTGGCTGCCGTCTTGGTGCTGATCTTGCCATCAAGATCGAAACCATCCACCACCACCATCTCGCTATCGGCAAGCTTGGCGGAGAGTGCGGACCAGACCGCAGCACGGCGCATCTTCTTGTTGATCTTGTGGCCAAGATCACGCGGATGCGGACCATGAGCGGCACCACCACCCGTCCAGTGAGGAGCGACAATAGATCCCTGACGCGCACGTCCGGTACCTTTTTGCTTGAAGGGTTTCCTTCCGCCGCCTAGCATATCGCCCCGACCGGGGGCATTGCGGGTATCCTGACGCCAGTTCTCCTGCTCGGCAACCACCGCCTGGTGCATCAGCGCAATATTGCGCTCCGCTCCAAAGACGCGGTCGGAGAGAGAGATATCTCCTGCTGTCTTCCCGTTTTTCGTTTTTATCGCCAACGTAGGCATAATTAATCTCCGTTACCCGAGGAATATTTTCCGGGGTTATTTCTTTTTGCTGGAGCGCTGAGTCTCCTGGCGAATACGAACCTTCTCAGAACGGCGTACCTTCTCAATCGAAACGACTCCGCCGTTGGCACCAGGCACAGCACCTTTAACCAGAAGGATATTTTTCTCGGCGTCAATACGAACCACGCGCAGGCCCTGCTGGCTTACTTGCTCATTGCCCATACGGCCTGGCTTGCGGCTCCCCTTGAAGGTACGCGCAGCATCCGTCGCACCGCCCGACATGGGCTTTCGGTGGATCATCGAGCCGTGGGTCATATCACCACCGTGGAAATGGTAGCGCTTAACGACGCCCGCAAACCCCTTACCCTTGCTAACCCCTACCACAACGATCTTCTCATCCGTGGTAAAAATATCGCCCACGCTGATCGTGTCTCCCACAGAGACACTGGCTCCGTCCTGAATGTCGTATTCTTTCAGGAAGCGGCGCGGCTGCACCCCCGCACTGGCTAAGTGGCCTTGCTCGGGGCGGTTCAGGCGGTTAACATTGCACTCCTCAAACGCGAGCTGCACCGCGCTGTAGCCATCGTTATCCACCGTCTTTACCTGAGAGATGACGCACGGCTCCACCGCGATAACAGTCACGGGAACAACCCGGCCTTCGTCATCAAAAATCTGTGTCATCCCAACCTTACGGCCAAGAATGCCTTTTACTGACATAATT
>NZ_JAYUPA010000596.1:0-12609 GCF_043760365.1 Armatimonas sp. | reverse complement strand
GTGCCAACTTTACCGATACAATAGTGGGGGAGAAAAGTGATGTCACTCAAAGAAATGTTGCCTGGCGTTCGTACGCTGCCACGTACCGATAAATTGCGGCTGATGCAGTTCCTGGCGGCGGAGCTAGCACAGGAGGGATCAGAATCCACTCTAACCCTAGGGGGCATCTATCCGATCTTTACGCCACAGGGAATCCCTGATTCCGCCGCCGATACTTTAGCTGCTTACCTGAAGCAGACGGAGACGAGCGGGTGAACGTGCCGGTGCGCTTTCCGTACACCGGCGATGGCCCCGCAGCAATGCCTGTAATTTCTCTGACACTCCAGGCAAATGGTCGAAGCATCGAAGTGGAAGCTTTGCTGGATACAGGAGCATCGGTAAACGTTCTCCCCTACGAGGTTGGTACCGCCCTTGGCTTCCATTGGGAAGAGCAACTGGTGCCTGTTGAGCTGGCGGGGAATCTCGGAAACTCCGCTGCTCGGGCAATCGTTGCAGTGGGGCAGGTGGAAGATTTTCCAGCCAAGCGCCTTGTGTTTGCCTGGTCACAGAGTGAGGGAATCCGCACCATCCTGGGACAGATGAATTTCTTTATGGAGTTTAATGTTTGCTTTTTTCGTAACGATGGTGTTTTTGAGATTCTACCCCATGAATCCGATTGAGTTATGGACGATCAACTGCAAGAACTTTATGCGTTTCTTTTTGCCCCTGAGCGTTGCTTTATTGCAGATGAAGAAGAGTGGATTGAGGGAGGCGTCGGGGAGTTCCTGGAGACGATCCGCTCCTTTCTCGAAGCTCGTGGGGTGGTGCTGGAAATCTCTAACGAGCAGATTGGAAAGGATGAGGGCTACTCGCTGGCCGTTAATGGAGAAGTGGTTGTTCTTTATACGGAGGCTGAGCTTGCGGTGACAAGAGGGCAAGAAACCCTGGCACGAACTACGGCACCTGTGAATCGCTTACTGACGGAAGCAGACGCGGCGGAGCAGATGTACTGTTACAGTGGTTGGAACGATCTTGCCGTGATCTTTTTGACGCTTGCAGAGCACGCCAAAGCTTGCGCAACTCTGGAAGCGGCTGGCTATGAGTTTCCTGAGATTCCCTACGATCCCGCAGTGGCAACGAACTTATTGTAATCTCAGGCGGCTTGTTTCGTCTCGTTAGGGATGATGTGGAAGCGGAAGCAGTCTCGGCCAGCTTGTTTAGCTTGGTAAAGGGCGGTGTCGGCGCGGTGGACGACATCCTCAGGGCGCTCGCCGGGGAGGTAGGAGGCTCCTCCGACACTGAGCGTGATCGGCAGGTCGTTGGCAAAGCGACGCTCGCGCACGGCACTGACGAGGCGGAGGGCAAGCTTTTGGGCTTCCTCATCGCTGGTGTTGGGCAGAAGCAAGAGGAACTCCTCGCCGCCCCAGCGGCCCAGTAAGTCTCCCGAGCGCAGGCAGGTGCCCAAGTGTTGGCTCAGCTCCTTCAGAACCATGTCCCCGCGATTATGGCCGTACTGATCGTTGACCAGCTTGAAGTGGTCTATGTCGAGCAGCAGTAAAACAAAAGGGTGAGAGCCCTGGACACTGCGCTCCAGGCAAAGCTGCATCTGCCGTCGGTTGATGAGCTGCGTGAGCGCATCCGTGTCGGCGAGCGTTTGCACTTTACCCAGGTGCTGCCGGATATCTGAGTTAAGCCCCAGGATACAGAGGGCGATCATGCTGGCGATGAAGTATTGGATAAAGCTCAGCTCAATCTCTGGGGTCGGATGAAACTTGCGTAAACCACTGAGATAGACTGCAACGTGGGTGGCTAAAAATGCGAAACTGACCCGGCGTGCCCGGTGGCTATCCAGGGAGAGAAAGAGGAGCAGGAACATCACAAACATCCAGCCAAAATTACCTGGGTCACCGTACTTGTAGAGAAGGCCCGTCACGGAGTGCTCCAGCTGCTCCAGATAGATGTGCAGGCAGGTCGGGATAGCGAAGGCTAGTGTTGCGTGCCGCCCTGAGATCCGATCTTTGAGAGTCAGCACCCAGACGATGGTAAAGATGATGGCTAGCAAGGGTAAGCCATAGTGCGCGACCTGGGTAGCATTCTTAATCTGAGTATTTTGCCATATAGAAAGTAGCAGCGTCAGGATCCCGACCGGAGTGAGCACAAGGGTCAGGCGGCGGAGTTTCTCCTCGATGAGAGGCGGCAAACTAAACGGTTCAGACACTTCCTGCATGGCTATGTCTTATTTTCGGATCAACTTGCCAGGTTCAACAGAGGCAACGTGCGAAGCACTGTCGAAATAGTCTGGCATGACGATTGATCGAAAAGCGCTGGTGATGCGTCACGATGTTGTGCTTACCAAACCCGATGCCCTGACACCGCTCCAAGTGGGCAACGGGGAGTTTGCCTTTGCTGTGGACAGTACGGGCTTGCAGAGCTTTCCTGAGTTTCATAAAAATGCGATGCAGCTTGGGACACAGGCCCAGTGGGGCTGGCACTCCGAGGCAAACCCAGCGGGCTACACGCTGGAGCAGACCGAGACGCGCTTCAATGGCGTGCCCTACCCCGACCAGTCCACGACACCTGCCGGGCTCTGGCTGCGCGGCAATCCCCACCGGCTGCAGCTAGGGCGTCTGGGTTTCGTTGGGCTGGAGTTTTCGGCGCTCAGTGAAGTGCAGCAGCGCTTGTCTCTCTGGGAAGGGCGCATCGAGAGCCGCTTTCGCCTGCGTCCTGACGGGCAGCTTGTCTCCGTCGAGACGCTCTGTCACCCGACGCGGGATCTAATTGCGGTGCGCCTCTCGCCTACTGCGCCGCCCGTGCAGCTACACTTCCCTGGGCCATCGTTGGATTGGATGGGCCTTGTCGAGAGCGAGGAGCACACCACAAAAGCGCTGATGCAGAGCACCCGTGCTGATTTTGTACGCGAGGGCTACCACGCGGCACTGGCTTTCTCCAAAGGCGCAACACTCACGCAGACCGGGCCGCACACGTTTCTGCTCACGGGCGCACGCGAGATCGTTCTGGCTTTTTCCGAGCGACCCCTTCCCGAGAAACTCTCCCGTTTTGCCGAGACAAAGCGCATCACCCTGCGCCACTGGGAGCGTTTCTGGAGCACGGGGGGGGCACTGGAGCTGGGCAGCTCTGCACCTGAGCGTGAGCTGGAGCGGCGCATTGTTCTCTCGCAGTACCTCACCGCGATCCAGTGCGCCGGGTCGCGTCCCCCGCAGGAAACAGGGCTGGTGCAGAACTCGTGGCACGGAAAGTTTCACTTGGAGATGCACTGGTGGCACGCGGCTCACTTTGTGCTCTGGGGGCGTGCAGCACTCTTGGAGCGTAGCCTCCCCTGGTACGAAAAAACGCTCCCACGAGCGCAGGAGACGGCGCACAAGCAAGGCTTTGCGGGAGCACGCTGGCCCAAGATGGTTGCCGACGATGGTCGAGAGAGCCCGAGCCCCGTGGGCATCTTTCTGCTCTGGCAACAGCCGCACCCGATCTTCTTTGCCGAGCTGCTCTACCGTGTAAAACCCGCAAGGCTAACTCTCCAGAAATATGGAAAACTGGTAAACGAGACCGCCGCGTTTCTGGCGAGCTACGCGAAAAATGGCCAGCTTGGCCCGAACTTAATCCCTGCGCAGGAGAGCTATAAGCACCCCACCACGCTCAATCCCACATTTGAGCTGGCCTATGTCTGGTGGGCACTAGAGACGGCGCAGCTCTGGCGCACACGGCTGGGCCAGCCGCGCGAGGCCGAGTGGGATCGGGTGCAAGGGGCGCTTCCTAAACCACATCTCCGTGAGGGGATCTACACCGCCATTGCCACACCGCCCTACACCATCACGCGCGACCATCCCTCCATGACGGCGGCATATGGTCTGCTCCCAAAAACGCCGCTGATTGACCCCGAGATTATGCACCGCACGCTGCTTGAGGTCGAGAAAACCTGGGACTGGCAAAGCACTTGGGGCTGGGACTACCCGATGCTCGCCATGACCGCCGCTCGCCTCAAGCTTCCCGCGCTCGCCGTGAAGTTTCTGCTCCTGGAGACCCCCAAGAACCGTTATCTTGCCAATGGGCACAACTACCAGCGATCTAACCTGCCGCTCTATCTGCCTGGCAATGGTGGCCTGCTCTACGCCGTCGCGCTGATGGCGAGTGAGAAAGCCTTCCCGGTAAGCTGGACGGTAAAAAGTGAGGGGCTGAGTGCGCCGATCTAGCCGTCCTCGGGGTTGTCGGCATCGGGGGGCTTGGGGCCGACCGTCATGATCCAGCGGACATCGAGGGCGTCCCACTCGTAGAGAGCGCCCTCGCCGCCGCCGTTCCAGTAGCGGTTGCCCGTGGGAGAAAGCTCGCCGTCGGGGCTGTTGCGGCGTGCCGTGAGTGTCTGGTTCCCGGCGGGGTCGTTGACAAGGATGCGCTTGCCATCCGAGAGATAGCCTCGTGCCGTCATGAGATGACCCGCGGGCGTCACACGCGTTCCAAGGATCACCGGACGGCCCGCGCTCAGCTCGGCTTTTACCCGCGCAAAGGTCGCTTTCTCGTTGTAGAGAACCGCGGCAGTAGGGAAGTCGGTCTTGAGATAGGCCAGCATCTTGGCATGTACTGCGCCGCTATTTGGTTCGCAGACCGCATCATCTATCTCTTTGATGTAGCCGCCCCAGGCGTTGGTGTGCGGGTAGGAGGCCAAGATGGACACGGGCTTGGGCTGCCGCTTGCCCAGCCCTCCCAGCAGCATGATCATTGCGCACGGGCCACACGAGCCCGCGCCGTCGAAGTCATCAGGTGAGTCCCAGACTTGCATGACGTAGGGAAGCTTGAGGTTCACGACGGGCGATGCGGGAGGAAGCGGCGCTACCTCGCCAAAGTGCCACGGTGCAGGCGGTCCGGTGGGAGCGCTCCGGCCCCAGGCGAGCTTCTCAGGCGAGGGCCGCGTGACGGCAATTTTTGCAAAGCGTCCCTCGCCGCCTGAGGCCAGCGCATCCAACACCTGGTTGGCGTAGACATGGCCCGCCGCGCCCTCCTTGCCCGTGCCGTAGCGTCCCAGAGCGTAGAACCAGCTCTCTAGGATATTGCGTCCGTCTTCAAGGCGGCCATTGCCCAAAATCGGAGCACGGTTCCAGCACAGATAGAGCTGCCGTGCGCCTTCATTGATGTTATAGCGCAGATCGGAGGCAAGCTTTTGGGCATCGCTCCGCCCGGCGACGCTCACGCCGAGCACACCGACACGCTCGGCAGTGCGATGGGCTTGCTGCCAGCGGCTCTCGTGCCAGGCGAGCGCGTGCAAAAGCGCCGTCGGAATCCGCCAGCGGCGTGCGGCCTCATCAAGTAGGGCAGGGATTGGAAGCATGGTCTATTTTATCGCCCCGAGACTCGGGGCGATAAAATATTCCCATGCATGTTCTTCAAACCATTCGTACCGGGCCAGACACCTGCACCTACCTGCCAGGTCGGCAGTCCACCATGGAGAACTTAGTCGTGGGACAGCTCAGCGCGGCGGAGTACGAACAAAAAATGGACGAGGGCTGGCGCAAATTTGGACCCATGCTCTTTCATCCCGTCTGTGCCGAGTGCAGCGAGTGTCGCCCCCTGCGGATCCCCGTGGCAGAGTTTATACCGAGTCGCTCCCAGCGCCGGGCGCTGGCAAAGAATGCGGATTTAATAGTACGCTACGGGCGGCCTACCGTAGACGACACACGGCTGGCGCTCTACAACCGCTACCACACGAAGCAAGAGGTGCAAAAAGGCTGGCCGGAGGGCGAGCGATCCGCCGACGACTACGCCTTCTCTTTTGTCCACAACCCGGTTCCCGCCGTGGAGATCAGTGTGTGGGAGGGGGAAACTCTGCGAGCGATTGTCTTGACAGATGTGACGCCTAGCACGGTCTCCGGGGTCTATCACTACTACGAGCCTGAGGGGGAGAGCCGCAGCCTGGGAACTTTTGCAATGCTTCAGACCATCATTCTCGCCCAAAAACTAACGAAGCCCTGGGCCTACTTTGGCTACTGGGTTGCTGCTTGCCCAAGTCTCTCCTACAAGGCTAACTTTCAGCCCTGTGAGATTCTGACCGAGTCGGGGAACTGGGAGGCCTACTCCTCGTAGAATTACTAGGTTGACTGCTAAAGATACGGGGTATAATAGCCTGTATTTTTAGCAGGAGTGGGAATCATGACCAACAAAGTTTTTCTTGCGGCGCTAGCAATCCTCGCACTCGCAGGTAATGCACGAGCACAAATCGTTTACTCCAATGACTTTGAGGTGACGACGGGCAGTTTTACCGCGGGGGCGCGCATCAGCCATCCCAAGACTGCGGATGCTCTGGGAGCGACCTCGCAGTTTCTGGGACTGTTTTCAAATAGCACGGCAACAACCCTGACCCTGACCGGGCTAACACCGGGCAATGTTTATGACCTGACCCTAGACTTGCTAATCAAGGCTACCTGGGATGGCAACGCGCCTGTGGTCGGGCCGGATGTCTGGCGTGTGAGGGCTGATGGCAATACGCTGGTAAATACTACGTTTTCCAATGTCACCGGCTCCAACCAGTCGTTCTCGTCCAATGGCTATATCGGTGGGCCGGGTAACTACGCACCTGGAACCAATGCATCGGTGGTAAACAATGCCCCCAATATTAATAACCGGTACGCGATCTACAAGTTTGATAAGATCGCGCTTCCGCAGCTTGAGTTTACGCCCGCAACGAGTACCGTGGTTCTGAGCTTTGAGGGGCAGGGGCTTCAGGGAGTCCCGGATGAGTCTTGGGCGCTCGACAATGTGGTGGTAGCGAGACGAGGCAATGCGATCCCCGAGCCAAGGACGCTGCTTCTCGCAGGGCTGGGAGCGCTTGCATTTCTACGTCGGCGCCGTAGGTAGCGGATACGTGAGGGCTGATCTTCTCATTACAGATGCCCGTGTCATGGATGGCACGGGCAATCCCTTTTTTTATGCCGATGTCGCCGTCACGGGGGAACGCATTGTCGCCGTGACTGCACCGGGGCACTTTCCTCGGGAGAATGCTACTCAAGTTCTCTGTGCACCGGGCAAGGTTCTCTGTCCGGGCTTCATTGATATCCAGAGCCACTCGCTGCATCCCTATCTCACCGATGGGCGTGGGCTCTCGAAGGTTACCCAGGGTGTGACGACGGAGATTCTAGGGGAGCTCTGGACTCCGGCACCGTTTGGGGGCAGGCGAACCGAGCGGCAGAGCGACACCCAGACCTGGCGCTACTTTTCAGACTGGCTGAAGCACTACGAGACCCGTGGCGTCTCCGTGAATGTGGGCAGCTTTGTCGGCGGTGGCAGCGTTCGAGAGTGGGCTTGCGGCTGGGACGCCGCTGTGCCTACCGAGGATCAACTAGAGCAGATGCGCCGCGTCACGGCGGAGGCGATGGAGGAGGGGGCGTTTGGGATCGCGCCCGCGCTGATCTATCCGCCCGACTCCTACTCCACCGACCATCAGCTCACCGAGTGCGCCAAAGTGGTCGGGCGCTACGGAGGGCTCTATATTGTCCACCTGCGCTCGGAGGGCGACGGCCTGCTGGAGAGTATTGAGGCCACCGCGCAGCTCTCGGATCTCTCGGGCTGCCCGGTGGAGATCTACCACCTAAAAGCGTCGGGTGAGCGCAACTGGGACAAGATGCCCCGCGCTCTCTCGCGCATCACGGAGCTGCGCGAGCAGGGAATAGATATCACGGCGGACATGTACCCCTATGTCGCCAGCGGCACGGGCCTCTCGGTGCTGATTCCCAACTGGGCGTACGAGGGCGGGCGCCTCTACGAAAACCTTGCCGATCCCGCCACACGCCGTCGCATCCACGCGGAGATGATCGCACCCCAAGCCGCAACGGGCGACTTTGCGAGCAATGACCGGGGGGGGCATGTCATGCCGCTTGGTTTTTTGCAGGACGAAAACAGGCGCTTTATCGGGCTACGCCTCACGCAGATTGCCGAACAGCTTGGCTGCGACTGGGCAAACGCCACCATAGATCTCCTTCTCTCGGAGAACCAGCGCATTGGCACCGTGTTCTTCTCGATGTGCGAGGAAAATCTGCGGCTCCAGCTCCAGCAGCCCTGGGTGAAAATCAGCACCGATGCGGGCGGCCTCGACCCCTCGACTCAGACCACCCCGGTGCATCCCCGCGCCTACGGAACCTACACGCGCGTGCTGGGCAAGTACGTCCGCGACGAGCGCATCCTCACCTGGGAAGATGCCATTCGCAAGATGACCAGTGCCGTCGCCGAGCGCCTGCGCCTTCGTGATCGCGGCCAGATACGCGAAAATTTCTTCGCCGACTTAGTCATTTTTGATCCCGCGACTGTCTCAGATCGTGCGACTTTTACCGACCCACATCAGCTCTCCGTCGGCATTGAGTGGGTTTTTGTCAATGGCAAGGCCGTGGTTCAGAATGGGGTGCCGACGAATGGACTACCGGGTAAAGCGCTACTCAGGGGCAGCTAGCGCACTTTTGCAGGCTTATTGGGCGCCTCTGCGGGGCGCTCGAACTCAGTGTCGAGGAGGGGGAGGTTGTTTTGCACCTGAGTGAGTGTCAGTACGAGCTCCAGGTTCGCACTCTTCTGGCGCATCTGGAATGCCGTCTTGATGCCATCGGTGAGCCGCCAGTCATTGAAGTAGGTGAGCGTGCTGATCTTGCCCTGAGGAGTTGCCTGAACCTGGTCTGTACGTGCCAGAAGAAGCGTGATGGCATGATGGTACTGAATGATTGCTGCGCTGCCGTCCTTGGGCCAGAGACGTAGCTTGTAAAAGCTGGCTGCGCCTGCCTTGCTCAGTCCTAGGTTCTCCACTTTTTTAAAATAGCTACGCCAGCTCTGCGGTGCGCTACTTTGGAGTGCTTGTAGCCGGAGCTGGGCGAGCTCCTCACCCTGTAAGAGTCGCAGGCCCAGGTTGGGGTCGCGAGCCCAGCCCTCTTTGCCATCGTAGCCCGTGGCGACCTCACCAAGCTTGGGGAGTACCATGCGCAGGAGAAATTTCTGGGGCGCTTTACTCTTTATTTCGATGGTGCCGAGCTGTTGTCCGGTAAGCTGCACGGTGCCAACCGCGACGAAGCTGGTGAGCTTGCTGTAGGCGGCCCCCCCCGTGTTCTTGACGAACCCGTCGAGAACTTGCTCAGCGGTGAGCTTAGGGGGGGCGGTAGGAGAGTTTTTACGTTGCATCGGTGGCATGATACCGTATCTTTTTTAACAAACAATAGTTCCTTACTACTATTTTTGCTGTTTAGGTTCAATCGCCATTGACACTTATAAACACATTGCGTTATAATGCCCCGCATAAGAGAGTGTAGGCTGAAATCACTGAGCGTGTTTTAGAGATACGTGAAAGAATCATCGTAGCGGCCGCCCGTGCGGGTCGATCGCCCGACGAGATCACACTGGTAGGAGTCAGCAAGCGTCACTCCGCGGAGTCCGTGCGTGCGGCATGGGCAGCAGGAGTGCGTGAGTTCGGGGAAAACTACGTCCAAGAGGCGCGTGATAAATGTGCGCAATTGAGCGATCTGTCCGAGCTTCGTTGGCACTTGATTGGAAGCTTGCAATCGAATAAGGCACGGCTTGCTGTCTCGCTCTTCGAGATGGTACAGACCGTGGATCGTCTCTCGCTGGCCCAGGCACTCTCGCGGGCTGCAGTCGAGCGGCAGAAAGAGCTGTCAGTGCTTGTGGAGGTAAACCTTGCGGGAAGTGCGAACCGTGCAGGGGTTGCCGAAGCGGAGGCGCTGGCGCTGTGTGAGCAGGTTTCGGCACTGCCGAATCTGCGACTTTGTGGGTTTATGGGAATGGCGCCTCTCTGTGCGGACGTGGAGGCGACACGACCCCATTTTGCCCGCTTGCGACAGCTCTTCGAGGGGTTGCCTGATTCAAAGAGGCAAGTACTCTCGATGGGAATGTCGGGCGATTTTGAGGCGGCAATTGCCGAAGGAGCCACCCTGGTGCGGATTGGGACAGCTCTCTTTGGTCAGCGTCCGTCAGTAGCGGAATAGTGTCATTATTTTTTGGAATCAGGAGCGAGGATCAATGTACAACAACGCCTACGAGCGTGACGACGAGCAGGATGAGCCTGCCGGGGGTGGGTTTAAAGAGCGGCTACGGAGCCTCTTTGGCCTGCGTCCCCCCCACACGGAAGTGGAAGATGACGAAGGGTTTGAGGATCCTGAGCCGATTACACCGCGTGCCAGCCAGGCACCACGCTCGGGCACTTCCGCAACAGCGACAGCAACGACTACCACAATACCAGCGGCCATGACCACTCGTAATACCACTTATCGCCTCTCCACGGTGCGTGATGGCTCCATTACCATTATGCCCGCCGGTTCGTTCGCCGATGTCCAGAAAGCGGCGGACCGTCTCAAGCAAGGGGAGCCTCAGATCCTCAATTTGGAGAAGACCCCGCCTGAGGTTGCCGAGCGCCTGATTGACTTCCTCAATGGCGTTACTTACGCGCTCGATGGGTACGTCGAGAAGATCGCAGAGGGAGCGTATCTCTTCACGCCCGCCAATGTCATGATTCATGCCGACAAGCCCGGGGAGACTCCCAAGCCGTTCTTTGACCGGCTGTAGATGAAGCTCGCCGTTATTGGAACGGGAAAGCTGGGTGGGGCGATTCTGCGGGGCTGGGTGCGTGCCGGGCTTGTTGCTCCTGCGGAGCTGACCCTGCCGGATCGGGCTTCAGGACGCGTTCTAGCCGCTGAGCTTGGCGCGTGTGTGGCGGGCTCTAACTCGGGGACGGTGGCAGGAGCGGAGGTGCTTCTGCTGGCTGTCAAGCCCTATCAGCTTGTCTCTGTGTTAACGGAGATCCGTGAGGCGCTCTCACCAAGCTGCCTGATTGTCTCCGTGGCGGCAGGTGTCCCCACGAGTGCGCTGGAAGCGGTTCTGCCCGACGGTCAGGCGGTTCTACGGGTACTTCCTAATACACCTGCTCAGATCGGCGCATCGGCATCGGCTCTCTGTCGGGGGAAGTTCGCCACGGAGGAACAGACGGCCACCGTCGCGCGGCTCTTCTTGGCGCTCGGACTTTGCCTGGAAGTCGCGGAGAGCCAGATGGACGCTGTTGTGGGAGTCGCCGCCTCCGGGGTTGCCTTTGTCTATCTCTTTCTGGAAGCCCTCACCGACGGAGGGGTACAGATGGGCTTGCCGCGACCGGCTGCCCGCCAGCTCGCAGCACAAACACTGATCGGCGCGGGGCGTATGGCGCTTGAAACCGGCCAGCATCCCATGGAACTCAAAGATGCCGTGACGACTCCCGCGGGCACGACGATGGCGGGAATCGTCGTGCTGGAGAGGGCAGCCTTTCGCGGAATTGTCATGGAAGCCGTCCGCGCTGCCACCGAGCGCTCCACCGAGCTGGGCAAATGACACGTGAGCTTTGCACATGACACTCGAAGAAAAAGTTGGGCAGCTCTGCTGCTTTGGCTGGCAGGAGCGCACGGCGCTTGACGACCAGGCACGGTTCTGTGTCCAGGAGCTACACGCGGGCGGGATGATCGTGATGGGGCGCAACCTCCACGACACAAGCCAGAAGCCCGTGCCCGATATTGATGCCGTTGCCGTTCGCGCTATGCTAGACGAGCTCCAGAGCTTGGCGCGTATTCCCTTACTAATCGCAACCGACCAGGAAGGGGGCCGTGTGGCCCGCTTTGGCACGGCACCTTTTACCCGAATGCCTGCCGTTGCCGCACTGACGACACCCAAGGAGGCATATGATGCCGCCTACCAAACCGGGATGGAGCTGCGCTGTGTGGGGGTAAATACCAATTTTGCTCCCGTGGCGGATATTAACTCTAACCCCGCTAACCCTGTGATTGGAGACCGGAGTTTTGGGGCGACAGTTACGGAAGTTGGCCCATTTGTTGAGGCACAGGTGCGTGGCTACGCGGCATCGGGGGTGCTGGCCTGCTTGAAACACTTCCCAGGTCATGGCGACACTGCCACGGATTCACACCTTGCCCTACCTGTTCTGCCACACACGCTCGAAACGATGCAAACCCGCGAGCTGCTGCCCTTCCAGGCGGGGATCACTGCCGGAGCGCCCGTGGTGATGACGGCGCATATCTTGTTCCCCGCGCTAGACACCGAAGTGCCCGCGACCATGAGCCACGCTATTCTCACGGGCCTACTCCGCCAGACACTGGGTTTTGCGGGCCTGATTGTCACCGACTGCCTGGAGATGAAAGCCGTCGCTGAGCGCTGGGGAACGGCGCTGGCCGCACTGGCCGCGATCAAGGCCGGAGCCGATATGGTGCTGGTCTGCCACACGCTGGAGCGACAACAAGAAACCTACGAGACACTCCTTGCCGCCGCCCGCTCGGGTGAGCTGCCGACCGCTCGCCTCGATGAGGCCGTGGCGCACGTACGGGCGGCAAAAGCGAACCTGTCCAGTCTCCCCTTTGATCCGGCACTACTTGGGGGAAAGCGACGTGAGCAGTCCGTTACGACACTTGGCGCGGACGTGCCGCGGTAAAGCCCGCCACCTCCAGCCCACGCCGTAGAAAGGGATGCTCCCCAACCAGCTTCCAGAGCAGACCGGTTTTGGAGTTTTCCCAGGCAAGAAGTGCCATTCCCAGATCAATGCCGATCACATCGGTGTCGAACCAGCTCTTATCGGCGTTGAGGGCGTTGGAGAGGCCGTAGCGCCCG
>NZ_JAYUPA010000595.1:0-1528 GCF_043760365.1 Armatimonas sp. | reverse complement strand
TTGCAGGAAGAGACTGGTACTGAGGCATCGCTAGTGCTGCGCGACTTCCTGCCAGGATGCCACACTGAGGTGGCAGGCAGCCATTATCGGTGAGTTAGTGAAGTGAAGCAGGCGGGCTTCTGTCTCTGGTTTTTCAATCGTCAGAGTCATAGTATGCCTGGATTTCCTTTCAGTCGTGTTTCCTGGGTTTCTTGTCGTTTTGCTTCGGCGATCACGCGGGCATCGCGTTTTTTGATGGCTTTCTGCTTGGCTTGAATCTGCTTCTCTGTTAAGCCAGCATAGGTAAGCCCGCAGCCAAGGTGATCTGAGGGAAGCCACCTTGAGATGCGATAGAGGTAAACGTCCTGACTAAATTCGTCTCCCTGCCTGGGCAGGGGCACTCGCAGGCGTCTGAATTCCTCCTCCGACAATGCTACTTGGTACCCTCGCGGCGGTGTGACAATCAAGCTCGTGTAACCTACAGAGGCCATGATGCCCAGCACGGTGAGAGTAATTTTCTTTGATCGGTTCATGGTCTTTTCTTCCTCCTCGTGCTTCAATCGAGATTTGGGGGTTGGTCTTGGAATATAGAGGCGCGCACCCAGTAAATCAAGATGAGCATTGCAATACCAAAAAACAAACCGGGTAACAAAGCGCGTCCAATCTTTATCATTGTGCTTTCGCCGGGCACATCGTAGCGCGGTTTCTGTTCCTGGTTCACTTTTGATCTCCTATTATCGGGGCAGGCAGGTAGGGATTATTTTTCTGATCTTCTTTGGACAGCGCCGAGAGAGATTGCCAGCCGTCCCTGATCCATATCTGAGGATCTCCCGTTAATCGGTTTACCCGCACATGCCAGCCCAGGGGACTCTCCAGATAGGTGTAAGGCGTTGGCCAGAAGAGGAGGCTGTAAAGCACAAATACGGTTAGGGTCACCCAGAAACGCTTGTCTTTCATGGCGCTACTCCCCGTTTTCGGGAGCTGCATCTATTCGCAATTGTAAGTGACTTCATAGACTTCCTTACCTGAGCTTTTTGCATGAATCGTTGTCCGCCCACACGAACGTGAGCGTCTACGGGCGCTTCGCGCCATAATGTCGCTCCGCGACTACCGAGTTCCCAGTCGCGGAGCGACTTCATAGCCGAGGAACAAGGCTCCTAGACGCCGATTTCAATCGGCGGGCTAGCTCGGGGAGAATAACTCCAAAAACTGAAAAAAGAAAGTCGTCAGTAACTTTTTGAAGAGCCAATCAACCATTGGCACTATTGGGGCGACTCTCATCGTGGTTCATTGTACCGTGCGCCGAGAGTGCTCTCCAATCTTGACGTGAAACTGCCGAAACTACAGAGGGTAGGTATTTTTACGGATGGCAGAAGGAATCAAAAAACAGACTTCAGTACGGGTTAAGTCGCGGCGCCTTTTAGGGAGCAGTGTCTTAGCGCCGTCGCGATCCTCCTCGGCAGTGGTCGAGCTGGAGCGGCGTGAGCGGCAGCTCGCAGCACTCTATGAACTCTGGCGCTCGGCTCCTCAAACGGAGCTGGAGCGGCTC
>NZ_JAYUPA010000594.1:0-1528 GCF_043760365.1 Armatimonas sp. | reverse complement strand
TTCAAGCGGCGAGCTTTCGGGCGCTCCAGGGCGGGATGACGCCGCCCAAGGTGCTGGATGCCGTCCGCGAGGCGCGTGCACGGGGCGTTACGGTGCCGATTGTCCTGATGGGAGCTTACAATCCGGTTCTCCAGTACGGCCCGGAGACGTTCGCCAAAGACGCCGTGGCCGCTGGAGTGGATGGCGCAATTATCACTGACATGATCCCCGAGGAAGCCGACACCTGGAAGCCCCTCGCCGATGCGGCGGGTCTCGCGACGATCTTCCTACTCGCTCCGACATCCACGCCCGAGCGCATGGAGGCCGTGGGAAAGCTCGCGGCGGGCTTTATCTACTGCGTTTCCATGACGGGTATTACGGGCACCAAGGAAGTCGTTCCCAGCGAGCTTCCAAGCCTCGTGGCCGCCATTCGGGAGCACACGGCAAGCACCCCGGTCTGCGTGGGATTTGGCATCAAGACCCCCGAGCAAGTGGCGGCGATCTGCGCCTTCGCCGACGGTGCCGTGGTAGGCAGCTCGCTCGTTGCGCTTCTCGATACGAACCGCGACAACCCCGACGTGCTCGCGCTCGTCAAAGAGTATATTGCCGCGCTTAAAGCCGCCACGCGATAAACTAAGTCCGTGAGTTTCCCGCTTCCCACCTACCAGGGCCAGACCCCCGACCCGCACGCAGCCACCAAAGACGCCGTCACGGTCTGGAAGACCGGAAAGATTCCCCTGGTCGAGATCTTCTATTCTCTCCAGGGTGAGGGCGGGCGGGTCGGGCAGGCGACGGTATTTGTACGGCTGGCGGGCTGCTCGCTGGCCTGCTCGTTCTGCGACACGGACTTTCGCGTGAGGCGTGCACTGAGTATCGAGGAGATTGTCGCCGAAGTGATGAGCTTCGGCTGCGACTGGGTCTGCCTCACCGGCGGTGAACCCACTCTCTTTGATCTTCAGCCCCTCTGTGACGCGCTGCATACCGAGGGATTTTTCTTACAAGTCGAGACCAACGGCATGCACCCGCGCCCCGAGTGGCGGCTGGATCACGTCACTGTCTCGCCCAAAGAGACCGAGGGCGGCCACATCAAGCCCTGGTATTTTTTACACGCCACCGAGTTCAAGTATGTTGTAGACGACGACGCTGATATTGAGCGTGCTAAAGACTCGCTCTTTCCCGGGACGATATTTCTTCAGCCCAACGCCCTCAACCCCGCCGCGACCCCACTCTGTATCGCCGCCGTGCAGGCGCACCCGAAGCGCTTCCGGCTGAGCCTACAAACCCATAAACTGCTGGAGATTCCGTGAGACGCCATGGCCCGTAAGTTCACGGTGAGCCCGACTAAGCTGCGCACGTTTTACCAGTGCCCAGCCAAGTACAAGCTGGAGTACATCGAGAAGCTCGGGCGGTTCTATCGTAAGCCACGCGCGGGCTTCTCGTTTGGGGCATCGCTGCACAACGTACTGGAGCAGTTCCATGCGCAAGGTGGCGCGGAGAGCGTGACTGTCGAGACCCTCACCGAGACACTAGCGGCCAAGTGGCAGTCGCA
>NZ_JAYUPA010000593.1:0-1529 GCF_043760365.1 Armatimonas sp. | reverse complement strand
CCAGTGGCTACGGGGATCTCGGTAGGTCGGCCCATGCCCTCTACGCCGGGAGCCGCTACTCGCGCTGCGGGTTTCGCTACTGCCCAGGCTGTGCGAAGCGCCGATCTGATGGTGCCACATCGTAGCGTGCAGTCCGCGCCGCGCACTGCACGGGGTATCAAGCCGGTTCTTTCCAGTGCAATGACCAATGAGTTCAGCAAGAAGCTGATGGTGGCCTTCGATGGCAGTGCAATCAACTTCGATGTCGAGCCCCGTGTTGAGGCAGGTATCCCGCTTGCTCCGTTCCGCCAGATCTTCGAGCATACGGGTGGACAGGTCATGTGGGCCCCCGACGCCAAGACCGTGCGCGCTCTGAATGCCGACCGCGAGGTGATCATCAAGGTGGGCTCCCCAAGCGCCACTGTGAACGGCCAGAGTGTCAGCATGGAGCGCACCTCGTTCATTGACCGTGGCCGCACTATTGTGCCGCTGAGCTTTGTGGGCAAGGCGCTCGATGTAGACGTGGACTTTGACCCCGCTACCGGCAAGCTGACCATCACCAGCAAGAAGTAAGCTTCTCTCCGACCCCGGCGCTTCGTCTCGTTGCGCCGGGGTTTTGTTTTTTGTAAGGGCCTTGTTCTATGAAATTACTGATCCTGGGGGGGACACTTTTTCTGGGGCGCCATCTGGTAGAGGCAGCACTGGCGTCTGGGCATACGGTGACAATCTTTCACCGAGGGAAAACCAACCCAGGGCTCTTTCCTGGCGTGACGGAGCTTCTCGGGGATCGCACCAACGACGATGACCTGGCACAGCTTGAGGGGCTGCACTTCGATGCCGTCGTTGATACTTGTGGTTATTTTCCTCGCATTGTTGGTAAGAGTGCACAAGCGCTCGTGGGCAAAGCGAAGTGCTACTGCTTTATCTCCACGGTGTCGGTCTATGTTAACTGGCCGGAGTCGTCGCCCGACGAGGAATCGCCACTGGGAACGCTGGACGATCCCACGACGGAAGCGCTTACGGGCGAAACCTACGGCCCCCTCAAGGTACTCTGTGAGCAAGCGGCGCAAGCGGCTTTTCCCGAGGGGACGCTGATTATCCGCCCTGGCCTGATTGTTGGCCCGCACGACCCGTCGGATCGGTTTACCTACTGGCCGCACCGTGTGGCGCAAGGAGGGGAGATTCTTGCCCCTGGTAGCCCGGAGCTCCCGATTCAGTGGATTGACGTGCGCGATCTGGCCGAGTGGGCACTCCGTCTGCTGGAAGCGGGGCGCACGGGAGTCTACAATGCGGATGGCCCTCCGATGTGCTTGGGACAGCTCCTGGCGACCTGCGTGCTGGCGAGCGGTGCACAGCCGACCATTACCTACGCCGAGGAAGCCTTTCTTCAGGCACAGGACGTCAAGCCGTGGATGGAGCTCCCGCTGTGGATCCCGGGGCTTCTAGGCCGCGCCGACGGCGGCGCGACCCGCACCCAGCGCGCCAACCTGGCGGGCCTCACCTACCGGACCGCGCTTGAAACCGTCCGCGACACACTGGTCTGGGACGCG
>NZ_JAYUPA010000592.1:0-1530 GCF_043760365.1 Armatimonas sp. | reverse complement strand
CTGTTGCCGGAAGTCGAACCAGAAGATGTACATGATCGGGCATTCCATTCTCCCACAAGCAACGCCCGACGGTACTGAGTTGCCCAAACGAAATGTGAGAAGCTCTCCACTTTGCTCTGATGTCTTGATGTCCTATTTACTTTCACACCCCTATAACGGTCCGTCACTCCCGTTTCTTACAAAACGTCGCCACTATTTTTTGCAGAGGAAATCTGATACGACTCTCGCGGGCTCGGCCCGCTTCGCTGAAGGCGGCCCAGACGCGGCCTTTCAGGCCACGACAAAACGGCAAAATGCAAAATTTCATTGAAGCATTTGGTTTTGGCAAGCGTCAAAGAGAGTAGCGGAGGGCGCATGAGCACGCCAAATCTTTGACGCGCCTGCCGCAAGAGCTATGAAAAATGCGTTTAGTCGTCGCCGCGCCCTGCAAGTTCTCGGGGCAGGTCTTCTTGCCAACCTCGGAGCCGCCTGGGCACAGCCGCCCGGATTCCAGCCGCCGATTCGGCCTGTGCCGCGCCCTCTTCCGCCGCGTCACACGCCGACCATCACCGTTTCCTCGGTCGCTCTCAACGCCGATATTAAAGACGGGATCGCGACGGTCGAGGTCTCACATGTCTTCAAGAATAGTGGCTCCGTGCAGGGCGAGGCGGACTTTGTATTCCCAATTCCCAGCGGCGCGACCGTCCGTGACTTTGCGATGTTTGATGGCGAGCATAAATTCGAGGCGCGGGTTCTGGGCAAAGATGAGGCCACGCGGGTTTATGAGGAGATCGTGCGGCAGCGGCGCGATCCGGCGCTGCTGAGCTATGTTGGACAGGGTTTGCTGCGGGCGCGAGTGTTCCCCATTCCCGCCAATGGCGAGCGGCGCGTGACTCTCAAGCTGGTCTCGGTTCTCCCACGCGAGGGTGATGCGAAGAAGTTTGTCTGGGCGCTGGCGGGGCCGCACCTGCCAGGTGGAATGCGTCCCGCGTTTGTGAGCATCCGCGTGGTCGCCAGCAACGCTGGGAACCTCTACTCGCCAACCCACGATGTCACGATCAAGCGCCTTGAGGACGGCACGGGGCGCATCTCTGCCGAGTGGTCGTCCACCAAGAATGAGGCGGCGCTGGCGGAGCACCCGGAGCTGGCGCTCTATGTGGGGGCAAAAGACACCAGCGCGGTCGCTCTCTCGCTGCTCGCCTACAATGCGGCGCTACCTCAGGTGGCGAGTATTGGGGGCGGCTTGCACCAAAGCGGCTACTTCATGGTGATCGCCAGCCCCAATATTCCTAAAACAGCGCTGAAAGACCTCCCGCCGCGCCGCGTGGTGCTCGTGATGGATCGCTCCGGCTCGATGCAGGGCAAGAAGATCGAGCAGGCTCGCAGCGCACTAAAATTCGCCGTGGGCAAGCTGCGCTCACAAGACAGCTTCAATATTCTCACGTTCTCCGATGCCGTGACGAAGTTCTCGCCGGAGCCCGTTCTGGCAACATCAGATAACCTCAAACGCGCTGGCGCGTTTGTGGACGAGATTGGTGCCGCCATCGGCAA
>NZ_JAYUPA010000591.1:0-12641 GCF_043760365.1 Armatimonas sp. | reverse complement strand
GAGAGCTCTCCAGGACCCAGATCACGGTCACCAGCGGCCCGACAATTCAGAGCTTCAGCCGCAATACGGGCGATGGCATCAACTACCTTATCCTACGGCCTGCGGGCTCGGGCGGAGGCGTCACGACACTCAGTCACTCCTTCCCGATGGGCACTCTCAACCTGGCCAGCTTCCCCCTGCGCCCACTGGAGCCCACGGTGGAGGCGGCTCTGGGGCGCTCCGCCACGGAGTTTTTACTCGCGGGCTGGGATCCCATCACCCGCATCTACGCAGCTGTCGCGCCAAACACTCCGAGCACGGGGCTACTAGAACCGGGCAAAGGCTACTTTCTTAAGTTTCTGCAGAGCCCCGGTGGCCCGGTTAACACCAGTGTCTCACTGACGGGGGTTCTGCCCTCAACGGATGTTGACTACACCGTGCACCTGGCCTACGGCTGGAACCTGATCGGCACACCGTTCGCGCAGGATCTCGATCTTACCAAGACAATGGTCAAGTATTTGGAAAATGATGCGGTCTCTTTTACCGCCGCCACGGGCACGGATGCAAACGACGCTCCGTTTGGCTCGCTAGTCGCGAACATGGCCTGGGCACTGAACCCGGAGACGGGCGGTTACACCTCTACCAATGCCCTCTCCAGCGACTGGCGCGGCTACTGGCTGCGTGTCTATGCGCCGCAGGGAGTCACGCTTCTCCTACCGGGGCCGGACACCCCCACGCGTGCGGTCAAGACCAGAAGCCTCGCTCCGCTGACGGAGCGTAAGCCGGACTGGGCAGTGCGACTACGTGCCAGCCAGGCGCAGCGCCACTCCGAGATCGTGCTGGGTGCCGCTCCCGGAGCCACCCGAAGCTTCGATCCCCGCTGGGACACGGAGGCCCCCCCCGAGGTCGTCCCAGGGGTCACGCTGGCTCTTGTCAATGCGCTCTCCACAGCAACGGCAGGGGGACGCATCGCCGCCGACTTCCGGAGTGGGCAAGAAGCAACACGCGGCACGTGGGCACTGACCCTGACCGCCGCGCAGTCTGGCCCCGTTACTCTCACTTGGGAGGGACTTGCCTCGCTGCCACGGACAACCCGCCTGACCCTGCACGATGAGAGCACTGGGATGCGCCTCCCGCTGGCGAGCCGCTCGGGCTGGAGTGTTTTTGTGCAAGCCGGACAGACCCGCAAGCTTCAGCTTGTCGCGGAGGCGGAGCGCAGCCAGCCCCTGAGCATCACCAATGTTGCTACGCGTAATCCGGGCCGTGCCAGTGGCGGTGGCATCCGCCTCGAGTACAACCTGACCGCCGATGCCGATGTTCGGGCGGAGATCACAACACTCACCGGGCGTAGTGTGCGCCGCCTAACCCCAGGCCGGGGCCGCGCCACGGAGCGCCAGAGCGTCCTCTGGAACGGACTCACCGAGAGTGGGCAGCCTCTCCCTGCAGGTAGCTACCTCATCACCCTCACTGCCCACACCGACGACGGCCAGAGCACACGCCTTATGCGCCCGGTTCAACTGGTTCGATAACTATGACACGACGAAATTTTCTGGCGCTTAGCGCCCTGGCATCTCTGGCTGCAGGCTGCGGCGGCGGCGGCGGATCTGACTCGAAGGCTGCTCTGGTTAAAGGGATTGTCTACGACTCGCTCCAAGCCGACTTACCGATCGAGGGGGCGACTGTCACCATTGGCGGTGTTTCCGCCGTGACCACGGATCGGGCACAGGCTAGTGCCACCAAGCAAGTTGGCTCCTTTATTATCAACGGCGCTCCCATCGGGGCCACCACCGTGACGGTCACCGTGACGGGAAAACCGCCACAGACAATCGCCTTCCAGCCCTCCATCGCCTCGGGGACAAACCCAGATCTCGCGCTCTATCTCAATATTGGTCAGGTACGCGGACGGGTTCTGGACGAGGCGGGCCTGCCCGTCAAGAGCGCCTTTGTGGTGGTCAACACTAATCAGGGGAGCATCAGCGGATTCAGCAACACCGACGGCAGCTTCCTAATTGATCTTGTTCCTGAGGGGAATTCCGAAATCTCCGCGGGTGCGGGGAGCAAGATCGCCACCAAAAATTTAACCGTCGGCTTCGGAATCAATGAGGCGGGGGATCTGCTCCTCCAACCCGACCCGAACCCGAACCCACCGGCACCACTCAAAACCATCTCAGGGAAACTCACATCGGCCCTAGACAGTAGCCCCATCGCCGGTGCGCCCGTCTTCTTACTACGCGAGGGCATCCAGCTTGAGACTGTTAACACCGATGCCGCAGGCGACTACTTCTTTATCGTCCCCGCAGGAACCTACACCCTTCAGGCTCTCCCCAGCGGCTATATCTCCGATACCAAGCCCGCCACTCTGGAAAACCCGAACAACCCGCTGACGGTCAACTTCAGCCTCACGCCGCGCTAAGCCATAGATCTAGCGCGGTGAAGAGCAGGAGCCCGCTGGAGACGGCAATATTGACATTGAAAAACGCAATGTTCAGGCGCTTCAGATCAGTCGGGGAGATTAAGACATGCTCGGCGGTGATCAGTGCGGCGGCGAGAGCCACTCCGGTAAAGTACCAACCATGAAGCCCTGCCAGCTTGCCAAGAGCAACCAGCAAGACGATCATAAACACATGGCTCACCCGCCCGATTGCCAGTGCCTTCTGCGCCCCAAAGCGCACCGGGAGCGAGTGTAGCCCGGCGTTCTTATCGAACTCGGCATCTTGAAGCGCGTAGATCGTGTCGAAGCCCACCAGCCAGCAGATCACGGCGGCTCCGAGTGCGAGGGGAACCATTGTTAGATCACCGCGCACTGCCACCCACGCACCCACGGGGGCAATCGCCAGCGCCAGCCCCAGAAAGGCATGGCACCAGTGGGTAAAACGCTTAGTGTAGGAGTAGAGAAAGACCACTCCCAGCGCCACCGGCGAGAGCAGGAGCGCCAGAGGATTAAGCTGCCACGCCGCGAGAATCAGCAAGAGGGAAGTCAGCGCCGTAAAGCCTCTCACAAAGCCCACCGAGATGAGCCCCGCGGGAATTGCGCGGCTCGCCGTGCGCGGGTTTTTAGCGTCGTAGTCCCGATCCACCAGCCGATTGAACGCCATCGCCGCCGAGCGCGCCCCGACCATCGCCACCAGAATCCAGAAGAGTATCCGCCCGTCAGGGATGCCACGCGCTGCCAGAAGCGCCCCCATTGCGGCAAAAGGTAGTGCGAAAAGTGTGTGCTCAATCTTGATCATCTCCAAGACAATGCGCAGCTTTCTCATAGCCCTATTTTATCACCGACCAAAAAAGTCGGGAACTAATACGAAATAATTGTCGTATATTAGTCGCGATGCCCATTGCGATTGTGAGTTTCCAGACGCCACCAATACTTCCCCTGGAGAGCTTTCTTTCCCAGGTCGAGCTGCGTTTTCCTAAGCTCATTGGCGCTGAAGCGGAGCGCCTCGCCGTCACCGCCAAGCGCCAGAGCAAGCAAGGCGCGTTCGATCCTCAGGTAACACTAGGCACCGAGTCGCTACGCTACAACAGCGCCTCGACACGCGGTAAAGCATCGGCAGGTGTGAGCAACGAGCTCGGAATCGAAGTGGCCACTCCGCAAGGCCTGAAGCTGGCGACGGGGCGTAACTGGAATGCGGGTGGAGTGAAGTCACCCGACTCGGCAACGGGCAGCGACGGCAGCTACTTTCTCTATGCCAAGCTTCCTCTGGCGCGGGGAGGGGGGATCAATGAGAAGCTTGTTGGGCTGGCGCAGGCGCGCCTCGCCGAGCCCGCCGCAACCCTTAACTTAGCGGGTCTGCGGCAAAATACACTCCTAGAGGCCTCGCTCGCCTACTTCGAGTGGTCTGGGACCATGCAGAAGCTGCAGATCGCGCAGAAGCTTCTTGACGTCGGGATTTTCCGCGCGATGGGGCTCCAGAAGGAGCTCGCCAAAGGCTTACAGGCTGCCATCACACTCACAGAGGCGGAAGCCGAGGTTGAAAGGCGGCGGGCGAGTTTTATCAAGGCACAGCGCGATCTGGATAAAGCCACCCTCAAGCTCAGCAAGTTCACCTGGGATGGTACCGATCTCTTTAAGTTCTCCCCTGCCCCGCTTCGTCAGCCGGAGCTTCTGGCCGAGAGTGCGCTCACAGAGGCGCTCCAGCGTGCACACGACCTACGCCCCGAGCTTCAGCTTATCGCCCTACAAACCGAGAGCACCCGCCTTGAGGGCAAGCTCGCGCAGAACGATCTGAGACCCGCTGTGGATCTTGTCTTCTCACCCGGCGCAGATATTGGTAACAAAAGTGTCGGTGGAACCTATAAATTCGGGATCACAGCCTCAATCCCACTCTATCAGAACGATGCAAGAGGCCGCCGAGAAGAGGCACTCCAGAAAGAGCAAAAGTTCACACGCGAGGCGGAGCTGCAACAGCGTACCATCGAGCTGGAAGTGCGCGATGCCAACAACGCGATCCAGCGCAGCCAAGAACGCTTCGTCGCCGCTCAAGAGCGCTACGCGAAGACCAAGAAAGTGGAAGAGGGCGAGCTGAAGCTCTTTCAAGCGGGGCTAGGCACACTTTTTTTGGTCAATCAGCGTGAGCAGGCAACCGCTGAGGCAGGAAGCCTACTCATAGATATCCAAGTAGAATACGAGCAGGCACGAGCCGCGTTTCGTGCTGCGAATATGAGCTTTTAAAGCAAAGAAATAGAAGGAAAGAAATAGAATGTACTGTCCCGTCTGTAGCAACCCGATGCGTGCCGTAGAGCGCCAGGGAGTTCCCATTGATTTTTGTTCCCAGTGTAAGGGGCTTTGGTTAGATGAGGGCGAGCTTGATGAGCTGATCCGACGTGAGGCCATAGAAGCACTGCACCAGGGTCAGAGCGTCCTTGTTGGGCGGCGAAATGCGCGTGCCTACGACCGTTTGGATCTCGATGCGCTGCCTCCCGCACTCCCCCTCAATGAGGTCCGACGATAGCTGCTTCACACCCTCACCACCCGACACCGATGGCACGATTGCTGAGATTGCTCAGCGAGGATAAGAGTGATCTGGGGGTACTGGCGGTCTATACCGTTGTCACGGGTCTGCTTGGGCTTGCCATGCCCCTCGCGGTGCAGTCGCTGGTGAACTCAGTGGCGGCCAGCACGGTGCAGCCCCTTGTGGTACTCTCACTTTTGGTCTTGCTGGGGCTACTCGCTGCCGGGTGGCTCTCGCTCTTGCAGCTCTCCCTGGTGGAGACCCTTCAGCAGCGGCTCTTTACACGCTCGGCGCTCAAAATTGCACGCAATTTGATACACAGCACGTCGCGCACCCTCTACGGCACCTATGCCCCGGAGCTGGCAAACCGTTTTTTCGATGTGCTGACGGTGCAAAAATCCCTGGCCAAACTGCTCCTTGATGGCCTAGCGGCGGCACTACAGGCCGTGGTCGGGCTGATCGTGCTGGCTTTCTACGACAAGAGCGGCCTGCTTCTGGGCTTCGATGTTCTCGTGCTACTCACGATTGGGTTTGTGATCTTCCCCCTGGGCATCAATGGTCTGCGTACCAGCCTGGCGGAGTCGGCGGAGAAGTACCATCTCGCAGGCTGGCTGGAGGAGCTGGCACGCTGCCGCCTGAGCTTCAAGCTGCACGGAACCCCGGAGTTTCTCCTGTCGCACGCCGAGAACCGGGTGGGAGCGTGGCTGCGGGAGCGACGGCGGCACTTTGCGGTGACGTTTCGACAGGAAGCGGGCAACCAGCTCTTCACGGCACTGGCAAGCGCGGGCGTGCTGGCGATCGGGGGCTACTTGGTCGTGCAACGTGAGCTCACACTCGGGCAGCTCATTGCCTCACAGCTTATTGTCGCCAATGTTCTCAAAGGCACCGATAAGCTACTACGCCAAGCCGAGACTCTCTATGATCTGCTCACGGGTCTCGACAAAACAGGCTATCTCACGGATCTTGAGACCGAGCGTGAGGGCGGCCACGACATTCCTACGTCTCCCAGTGGTGGCGCGAAAGTGCTGGTGCACGATGTGCATTTTACCTACCCTAGTGGTCGTGAGGTGCTCTCAGGCCTGAGCCTGAGCTTAGCGCCTGGTGAGCGTATTAGCCTCGTGGGCGCAAGCGGCGCGGGTAAGTCTACACTGGCATCGCTTCTGGGGGGCCTTGAGGAAGCAAGCTTTGGCCTGATCGAGATCAATGGGGTGGAGCTACGCGGTGCCTCGCTCAGCCGCCTGCGGGACTTAGTCAATATCATGTCCTACGAGGACGCAATCTTCGAGGGCACGATTGAGGACAACATTCGAATGGGCCGTCAGTCTATCTCGTCGGAGCAAGTGCGCTGGGCAATCGAGCTGGCGCAGTGCGTGGACGAGCTCGCCGCGCTTCCTGAAGGGCTTCAGACACGACTCGTGCCGGGCGGGGGTAACCTCTCGCGCGGCCAGGCGCAGCGCCTTCTTATCGCCCGTGCGATTGTGGACAAGCCGGAGCTTCTGATCTTCGATGAAGCCTTTACGGGCCTCGATGAAAACACGACGCTTGCAATTCTAGACGGGCTTTTCGCGCCTGAGAACCCGTGGACGATCATTGACATCTCCCACGAAGGCCCGGTCGTGACACGGGCTAGCAAGATCTATGTGCTTGCGAGTGGAAAGATCGTAGAGAGCGGCAGCCCACAGGAGCTGGCAGCCACTCCGGGGAGCGAGTTTGTCCGCCTTTTCCCGCTCCTGAGCCGCATGCTGCGAGGAACCCTCTGATGGCACGCGCCTCTTTGCAAAACGAGCTGGACCAGCGCACGCAGCGCCTGGTTCCCACCCGACCGGGCAAGCGCCGGATCGTGATCACCCTCTTAAGTATCGTCGTGATTCTCAGCACCATTTTGAAGTTTACTCCGTTTCAACAAACCGTGATTGGCAATGGAAAAGTCGGGGTGTTCTCCGTGATGGATCGCCCACAGACTATAGATGCGCAGATCGGGGGGCGGCTGGTGCTCTGGAGCGTCCAAGAGGGCCAGACAGTAAAAAAAGGCCAGTTACTAGCGGAGATTGAGGACACGGAGTCGCGGTTTCTCTCGCAGCGACGTGACAAGCTTATTGCTGCACAGCTCGCCGCGCAGCGTCAACGTAAGGCCGAGAGCGCACGGCGCATCACCGAGATCGAGGCACAGCTTATCGCGCTCGAAGGCTCACGCGGCGCACAGATTCCTGCGGCGTCGGAGCGCCAGGGTCAAGCAAAAAATCGCCTCGCCGTCGCTGGGCAGAATGTCGTGATCGCACAAAAAGCACTGGAGGCCACTAAGCTCGTCGCGCAGAAGCAGGCTGAGCAGCGTATCACGCAAGCCATGCAACGTATCGCACAGGCAAAAGATCGTCAGAAGCAAGCCGAACAAACCGTCGAGGCCGATAAAGTGGGGCTAGAAGTCAACCGTGTCCAGCGTGAGCGCCTCGCGGAGCTTCTGAAAGACGGCCTACGCTCACAACGAGAGTTCGAGCTGGCAGATCAGGCGTTTATTGCAGCCGAAGTCAAGCTCAAGCAGTCAAAACTTGCCGTGGAGATCGCGCAAAAAGAGATTGTGAACACCGAGGCGGATCTGAAGTTCGCCAAGGCTACCGGGATTCAAGCCGATATTGACGTGCAGCGTGCCAGTGCGCAAGTCGTCTCCGTTCGCGAGGCACTCGCCTCGGCGCAGCGCGATGTGACGGTCTTTGGCTTTGAGCAGACCCGCGTGGATGCAGATACGTCGGCCACACTAAGCCGTGAGCGGGCAAACTTGCAGCAGGTTAAAGAGAGCCTGGCCGCCATCTCGGATAGCATCGCAAAGGCCGAGCTGGAGCGCGACAACATGCAGGCACGGGTCGCGCAGCAGAAAATCTACGCACCGTCCTCGGGTAGAGTGTCGCGGATCGGCAAGACTATCGGCCCCGGCCAGACCATCAAGAAAGATGATGTGCTCCTGGAGATCGTCCCGGAGACGCAAGACCAAGCCGTGGAGCTTGTCTTGAGCGGCTTTGATGCACCACTCGTCACGGTAGGGCGCAAAGTCCGGCTCCAGTTCAACGGCTTCCCTGCGGTGCAAGTTCAGGGCTTATCACGCGCCGCCGTCGGCACATTCGCAGGCATTGTGACGACCATGGATCCCGTGGATGAGGGCACGGGGCGCGTCCGTGTCTGGATTCAGCCCGATACGGTGCGCATCGCTTTGGGGAAAGAGTCGGCCTGGCCCACGTCCCTTCGCCTACGCCCCGGCACCGATACGATCGGCTGGGTGCAGCTCGACACGGTTCCGCTGTGGTACGAGCTCTGGCGGCAGTTCAATGCCTTCCCCGCCAACTACACCGATGCCACAAAGCCCGCCAAGCCCTTCAAAGACGGCGACATCAAGCTACCGAAGCGGTAGCGGGCTCTTGCTCTGGACCAGATAGACCATCGCCCCCATCACTTGCCCCGAGTTGATTCCCTGGTGGCATGAGGCACACTCCGTTTTACTCGCTTTAATCGGCCGCACAAAGACCCGCCAGCCCGCATTTTCAAGCTCCAGTGGGGTGCCTCGCTTGACCGCACGAAGCTGCTCCACAATTTTCCCACTCAGAGTGGCACTCTCATTGTTCTCAACTTCCCCCAGCTCCAGGCGAGGTTCGGAGGAGTCCAGGTGCCTTCCGGTCTTACGATCCAGGCGGTAGCCCAAATGGAGAAACCCAAGGCGGTAGCGACACTTAAGCTCAGTCACCTTTTCTAGGAGCGCTTTCTCCTCGGGGTTCTCGGCCTTAAGCTCGGGGGGAACCTTGTTTTTGTGCCCACGAATCTCCCTTGTTTTTATGGGAGAAAGTGGCTTGGGTTTAGGAGCTGGCATCCCGGTGCGGCTATTGTTTCCAAACACCCCCAGCCCAATCGTCACCGAACCGATAACACGAAATCGGGGCTGGATTACCTGATCTAGGCACTCCGCCGCCTGGCGTTCTCGCCCTGCGGGAGGATCCTCCTGCGCACCCGCAAATGCAGCCAGTAGCAATACAGTCAGTGGCACCACAAATTTTGTCCCTCGCATAAAAAAACTCCTCTGGTTTGAGACTCTTCACTTTGCTAGCAGCTTCAAATTCCCGTACAACAAAGGCCACCATGCATATTCACTGGGAAGCGACAGAGTTCTACGACGAGGCGATTTCGATTGGCTTGCGAGCGGCGCTGGCGCATGCGCCGCGCGAGCACCGGCTACGGTTGGCGGGCATCTATGTCTACGACACGGACCCGAAGGGCGAGCGGCTGGGGGTCTATATCCGGGATCATCTGGGGATTCGCATCGAGCTGTATGTTCAGCCCCATCTGGATCTCATCGCCCGCTCGCCGCACTACGCCAGCGCCTCAGAGGCCACGGTTCTGCGCGGCGTGGTTCTTCAGCTCGCCCACACGCTCTTTCACGAAGTGGGGCACCACGTGACGCTCACGCTGAATCCGCGCAAGAAGCCGTCCAAGAAACGCGCCGCCGTCACCAAGACTTTAGAAACCTGGGCGGAGCAGTACGCCACCAAGCGGCTAGAGAAATTCGTGCAGTCCCTCCAAACCGCCTCGGCTACGCCCCCAAGCCCGCCACCTCACGACTACGAATTTCCGTAAGAACCTGAGCGAGATCATATCCCGGCTCCACGTACACTGCCGTGGCGCTGTCGGGTGGGACGAGCTGCGTGAGAAGTAGCTGCGTGTGCGCCTCCCAGTGAGCGTGTTTTTCGGGCTTGGAGGATGCCAGCCGCTGCCGCTCACGCACAACCTCGACGGGAGTGTCCAGAAAGATGACCAGTGTCGCCGCCCCGACTTGCCCTGCCAGCAATACCAGCGCCTCACGAACATCGGGTTTCACTAAAAGATCATCAAAGATCACGTTCTTCCCCGACTCCAGAGCGTCCCGAACCGCCTCGCGAGCGAGTGCCTGGATCGCACGCCAGCTCTCGATCTTGCTGGCGTTGGGGAGCTGTTCCTCGACCACGGCGATAAACCGATCCGCCTCGCGGATAACCGCCCGAAGCGGCTCGGACAAGCCCTTCGCAAGGGTGGACTTCCCTGCAAAGGAGAGTCCACACAGAAGATACAGAACAGGTGGTCGGGGTTTCATAGCAGAACAATTGTAGGGCAAACAAGGCAGAAAGACTACCCGAACGGTGAGGCGGCGAAGCCCTCTGGAAATACGATACAATCCTTTCTATGTGGCAACGATTCACCGAACGCGCTCGCCGCGTCGTTTTTTTCGCGCAAGAAGAAGCGGGACGCCTCGGAGAGAACTATGTTTCGACGGAGCACTTACTGCTCGGTCTCGTCAAAGAGAATGACAGTGTCGCCGCTCGCATTCTGGATCGGATCGGGGTCTCGCTAGGACGGATTCGCTCGGAGATTGAGCGCCAAGTCGCCCGTGGCGATGGGCGTATGGGCCCCGAGATGCAGCTCACTCCACGTGCAAAGCGTGTGATTGATCTGGCCTACGACGAAGCACGGCAGCTTGGCAACAACTATATCGGCACGGAGCATCTACTTTTAGGCCTGATCCGTGAAGGCGAGGGCCTCGCGGGGCGTGTGCTGGGCAAGATGGGCGTTGACTTAGAGCGCACCCGCCGCGAGGTTCGCTTGCTGCAAGACCAGGAGCCGGGGCAGCCCGTGGCCGCGGGACGAGGCAACCCGAGTAAAGACCAGCGCTCCCGCACCCCCACCCTGGATGAGTTTGGCCGCGATCTGACCGAGTACGCCCGCAATGATAAGCTCGATCCCGTGGTAGGCCGCGCCGAAGAGATCGAGCGCGTGATTCAGATTCTCTCGCGCCGTACCAAGAACAACCCTGTTTTAGTGGGAATGCCCGGTGTCGGAAAGACCGCAATTGCGGAGGGGCTGGCAACACGTATCGTCACGCAAGACATCCCCGAGATGCTCAAGGACAAGCGTCTGATCTCGCTGGATCTAGCGGGGCTCGTGGCCGGAACCAAGTACCGGGGCGAGTTCGAGGAACGGATGAAGCGGGTCATGGACGAAGTGCGCAAGGCCAATGGGGAGATCATTCTCTTCATTGATGAGCTCCACACCGTGGTCGGAGCCGGAGCCGCCGAGGGCGCAATAGACGCCAGCAATATCATGAAGCCCGCGCTCTCCCGTGGCGAGTTGCAGTGTATCGGCGCAACAACCATTGATGAGTACCGCAAGTACATCGAGAAAGACGCCGCCCTTGCGCGCCGCTTCCAGATGGTGAAAGTGGATGAGCCCAGCGTGGAAGAAGCCGTTGAGATCCTCAAGGGCCTGCGCCACCGCTACGAGGAGCACCACAAGGTCGAGATCAAGGACGCCGCATTGGATGCCGCCTGCCGCCTCGCGGACCGCTACATCACGGACCGGCACCTGCCCGATAAGGCGATTGACCTCATTGACGAAGCCTCCTCCAAAGTCCGTCTGAAAGCTGCCACCGCGCCGCAGCCTCTGCGTGAGGCCAAGGCCGAGCTGATTCAGGTGGAAAAAGAGATGGGTCGCCTCCCCGACGAAGGCGATTTCGACCGAGTGAGCTTCCTAGAGGATCAGCAAAACTACCTCACCGAGCGCATCACCGATATGCAGTCGCGCTGGGATACCGAGCGTGCGGGCCTGGAGCTCGTGGTTGACGAAGACGATATCGCGCAGGTGGTCTTTGCCTGGACTGGGATTCCCGTCAACCGCCTGGTGGAGACCGAGACCCAAAAACTGCTTCAGATGGAAGACGAGCTCAGCCTGCGCGTCATTAGCCAGAAAGAAGCCATTATCGCCGTCAGCAAGGCAATTCGCCGTGCTCGCTCCGGCCTGAAAGATCCCAAGCGCCCCATCGGCTCGTTTCTCTTCCTGGGCCCGACCGGTGTGGGCAAGACCGAGCTGGCGCGCGCCCTCGCAGCATTTCTCTTCCGAAAAGAGGAGAATCTTATTCGTATTGATATGTCCGAGTACATGGAGCGCTTCGCCGTCTCGCGGCTCGTGGGAGCACCTCCGGGCTACGTCGGCTACGACGAGGGTGGGCAGCTCACCGAGGCCGTCCGGCGCAACCCCTACGCCGTGGTGCTGCTCGATGAAGTCGAAAAAGCACACCCCGAGGTCTTCAATCTGCTGCTGCAAGTGATGGAAGATGGCCGCCTGACTGACTCCCAGGGCCGCGTGGTGGACTTCAAGAACACCGTGCTCATCATGACCTCAAATATCGGGGCGCACCTCATCAACCGGGAGCCACAGATCGGGCTCCGGGGTTCCAAGCCTCGCGACGAGACCGAGCGGGACTACTTGTCCATGAAGAATAAGGTCACGGAGGAGCTCAAGCGTGCCTTCCGCCCCGAGTTCCTCAACCGCATTGATGAGACAATTGTCTTCCACTCGCTCACGGCCGCGAACATCCGCCAGATCGTGGACCTGATGCTCAACAATGTCCGCAAGCAAGTGTCGCAGCACGACCTAGCGCTGGAGGTCTCCGGCCCGGTGATGGACAAGCTCGCCGCCGATGGCTTCGATCCCACCTACGGAGCCCGCCCGCTCCGCCGCTCCGTCCAGCGCCTGATCGAGGATCCCTTGGCCGAGGAAGTGCTCCTGGGCCGCTTCGGTGCAGGTGACATTATTCTGGCCGAGCTCGATGGCGAGGGCGACGATGCCGTGGTGATCTTCCGCAAGAAAGAGATCGAGGACACCCTCCGCGAGATTGGCGAGGAGTCCACCCCCGCCGCGATCGCA
>NZ_JAYUPA010000590.1:0-1532 GCF_043760365.1 Armatimonas sp. | reverse complement strand
GGGATACCGCACTTTCTGCTCTGATGGCGAAGCGCGGCTTTGGCGAACCGAAGAAAACCGAGGGCCGAGGACTTCTCAACGCGCTCAAGGCCACCTATGAGGTACGGCAGGTCACTCTCGGGACGCAGGGGGAGAGGGCGACGGCCAGCGAAGCCGATGAGAAAGTAGCACGAACCAAGTACGCGGACTTTCGAGGCACGGTTCGCACGACCTACACGAATGCGGATACCCGGAAGGCACTGGGAGTGGCTGGGCTGGTGCCCGTGGACTCCGAGAAGTTCCTGACCCTCGCCGAGGTGGGCTACAGTGCCGCCGCACAGATTCCGTATGCTGTCGCGCTTAAAGGGTTTGGCTTCGATGCTGCCGAGCGAGCTACCTCCCTGGCCACTCTCACCGTGTTTAAGGCGGCGCGTGAAGCACACCGAGGAGCGATTGCCGCCGCGAAAGCCGCCACTAGAGAGCGCGACGATGCGTATAAAGTCGCGCTGAAGTGGAACCGGGATCTGCTGCGCATGGCAAAGATTACCCTACGCGAGCGGCTCGATCTCCTGGCAAAGCTTCGCTAGCTACAGAACCCGTGAGAGGATCGCGAGCGTTTTCTCATCGAGCTTGCGGTAGTCTGGGATGTTGTAGCGGCTACCCGTGCGGTCTGTGAGCAGCACGCGTCCATTGCCGACTTCCTGGATCGAGTCCTTAAGGTTTTGTACTGCGAACTTGCGCACACCTTTATCGGTCTCTACCTCGAAGTTCACCGTGTCGTACTCTTTTTTGACCAGGGTGACACGCTGAATGGTCGGGACAAAGTAGCGGCGCTCCAGCTCCTCATCGAGGATCTTGCGTGAGTCCGCATCCAGGCCCGTGAGCTTCTCCAGCATTCCGACATCTTTATCTTTGGCATCGCGCAGGCCAATGTACTGGTCTTGCAGCGAGAGCGGGAACGCCCGCGCAATCTGGCAGACGAGAACCGTCCGCTCGTAGCCGATCTTTGGGTCCGCAATGGTGGCACGCACGGCGCTGCCGCCCGTCCGGAAAAAGGTCACGGTCGCGGGATCAAGAAAAATCAGATCGAAATCTGTGTTGGCGCTTGTTTGCATTGTTTAGTACTTACTTCCTGCGATATGCAGTAAAATTCCGAGAACCTCGCTCCCATCGCCGAGGGAGCGCTCCTGGTTCTCCAGAAAAACCGTCTGGCCTTCCAGCTTCATAAAACGCCACGCGAGCCCCGACGTGACCGTGCCCCAGACCGTGGGGAGCGGATGGCCTTCCCGCTGGTTGAAGAGCTGCACCGCAACCATCTCCGCGAGGCACTGCCCCAGCCCAGGCCGTAGGTTCTCACTCTTCGATTCTACCGCCGCAAAGACCGGTGACTGAAGTATGTTTTGCTCGGGCGACTTAGCGAGAAGAAAATCACATGCCCCGGCGAGCCCTCGCGCCGGGTCTACATCAAATGTCACGCCGGAGAAGATAGAAATCGCGCCGCCCGTGCGCTGCCGAAGCTCAAAGAGTAGCGGAGCGACCAAGTATTCCGAGCG
>NZ_JAYUPA010000589.1:0-4311 GCF_043760365.1 Armatimonas sp. | reverse complement strand
ACGTCCAGCACACTCGCGTGATCGAAATCCTGCATCAGATAATCCGACGCGGGTTTATTGCCGGGAAAGAGCCGCCCGAGCCAGACATTGCGAAACATTCCGGCAGCAAACGTCGGCCAGCGGCGGCAGGAGTATTGGATTGAGCCATCGGGGTTGACGACCTTGGGGCCGATAATTCCCGCGTCGGGCGTGGCATCGGCAAACGCTAGAAGGCGCTCTAGCCCCCCCGGCTCGACCGTGGCATCGGAGTTGAGCAGGAGTGCGTAGTCGGCATCCAGCCCCTCCAGCGCAATGTTGTTGCCGCCCGAGAAGCCCGTGTTCTCGTTGAGCGCGATTAGCTTGAGGTCGGGGAACTCGGCGGCGACCATCTCGGCGCTGCCATCGCCCGACGCATTGTCCACCACGACCGTCTCCCAGCCCGCGACACTTTTTAAGCACTCACGAAGCTCGTCCTTCGCTCTCCAGCTCACGACGCAAACTCTCAGGCGTCGCCCTGCCCCCGTCTCTTCCAAGCCATTTCCCCCAGCGCCCGGTTCGTCTCCAGGCGTCCAGCGTGACCGCCAACACCGCCAGAGGCCGCAGCGGATCACGCGCAAAGTGTTTTTGTAAGAAGCGCAGCCAGGCCCGGCGCGACTCCCAGACAGCAGACCGCCGAACGTGCTTCGTGGTTCCCCCGTGTCCGTGCTGCACCACTGCCTCCGGGATATACCACGTTTCCAGCCCCGCCCGTTCCGCCCGAAAGCTCCAGTCCACATCATTAAAATACAGCGGAAAGCGCTCGTCCAGCCCCCCAACTGTCTCATAGACGGCTCGCGTGAACAGCAAGCACGACATCATCGGCTGTGGCGCCGGCCCGGCCTTCTCGTAGTCAAACGCCAGCCGCGTCCAGCTTCCCGTAATCGTCGCAAGCGGCGTCGGAAAGGCCCGCACGGATTTTTGCACCGAGCCATCGGAACTTACCAGCTTCGCTGCCACAATCGCTTTTTGCGCCCCGATTAGTTTGTCAATCGCCCCCGCCGTCACACACGCATCGGGATTCAGCAAAAGAAAATAATCACCCGTCGCCGCTTTCAGTGCTTGGTTAGTCGCCGCCGCATAGATCAGATTCTCTGCGTTCGCGATCACCCGCACCTCAGGAAACTCCGCCGCCAGCATCGCCACCGCGCCATCGCTCGATGCATTGTCCACCACAAGAATCTCCGTCTCGCCGCCCGGCTGGCTCCACGGAAACGCCCGAAGCGTCGCCAAGCACTCCCGCAGATCGGGAGCCGTGTTCCAGTGGACAATAATCACCGACAGACGCATCACGTGCAGAAGCCCAGACGGTAAACCTCTGGGCTTTGGGGCGTCGTGCCTCCGCCGCGCTTCGCGAACCGCCTCACAACACTTCGCATTTCGTCAGAGCAAAAAATCTGATCATGCCGCCCTGCTCCGAGACACAGACACGACCATCACTATGTTTTTCGATCAAAACCTGTGCCTCGCAGATGCAGCAGCTTGCTGATCCTCCTCACGCATCTCCTTTCGGGATTCGTAGAAGTATTTATAGTCTGCCTTCGTGAACCAGATTTTTCCGCCTGGCTCGCCTTTTGCTAGTGCTTTCACACTCATCCTGTAGTCTGGCTCCCCCTCGGTATGGATGATCAGGCCGCTCTTTGACGCCTTGGAAATCGTGACTTTGTGTTGCTCCCCATCAAGCAGTAGGAAGCCCCTGTTCGTGATTTCGGCCACGATCTCCATTACCTCGTCCTCCGTAGTACAGAGGGGAAACGGTGCACTGTTCTGCTCTCTTCGACCAACGCGCAATTCCACCCGTTCTGAATAGGCCGCCATGTGAGCACCGAAAGCGGGAAGCACAATCTTTTTCGTGGTAGTCATCTTTTTTCCTTGTCCCTAGTGGGACTGAGCAGAGAGCCCTCGAATGGGCCGAATCTTTAGTCTTTGTTTGTTGCTTGTGCTCTCATTATAGAGGCAAAGGGGTCGTCCCTTCCTGCTTTCGCGGAAAAGAGATGGGAGAAAATTTTTTTTGTCGCAAATCTCGTGATAGCCTTCGACGGTAAACTTCTGGGCTTTGGGGCGTTCCGCCGCGCCTGCGGCGACCAACCTTGTAGCCCCGCAAAAAGTACCGACGAGGGACGAAGAGGCGGCGCCGGGTGCCCTCGGGGCGTGCCCCAAAGCCCGACGATTTCCGTCGAGGCTGTCACCGGACAGAGATTCGTAGGGGCTGATCTGGCTCCCGCACGTGTTGATCTACTAGCCGCACTGTCTGATGCGCTATCCGCACGCGCTGATTTTGATTTTTCACGGTCTGATTTATGTTCTGCACGCTCTGATTCTTCTGTGACACGCTCTGATCTAGCATTCGCACGCGCTGATCTATCCAGCACGCGCAGTAGGGGGCTCTGGAATGGGGATGCGGCGGTAGAGAGCAGCGACGGAGAGGGTGATGCCGAGGCAGTGAAGGGGAAAACTGTCTTCGCGGCGGGAGAAGCTGCGGTAGGTCCAGTCGGTCTCGGGGTTGGGACGCTCAAATACCTCGACGAGCGTCTGATCCTGAGCGATAAGAATATAGGAGCGGAGGGAGGCAAGCTGCTGGTAGTGAAGCCACTTCTCGACGCGATCTTTGTGTTCCGTAGAGTCCGAGAGCACTTCGACAACTACCGAGGGATTGCGGAGGCTACCGTCATCGTCGAAGTGTGCATCCTCACAGACCACGCTCGCATCGGGATAGAACACGCGCCCTGCTTCAAAAACACGAACCTTCTGATCCGAGTTGTAGGACTGGCACTCGGTTTCTAAAAGCTGGCGGCCCGTCTCGATAAGAAAGTTGCTGGCAAGCGTATTGTGCGTGGGTGAGGCTCCGGCCATGGCGACAATGCGATCGCCGAAAAACTCACTCTTATGCTCCGCATCTGTCTCACGGGCGAGGTACTCTTCGATAGTGACTGGCTCGGGGGCTGGCTCTGGGAGCTTGAGGGCGTAGGACATGGCGCTTTATTATGCGCTGACTTTGCTTGGCTTGTCCAGAAACTCGCGGAGGCTTTTCTCACCGCTCTCCGTGCGGGGGCCTTCGGTGCGCCAGAGAACCTCGCCTTTGGGGGTGACGATAAAGGCGTAGATTTTCCTCTGGTCTTTGAGTCCCAGCGGCTTCATGAACGCGCCTTTGTCGGAGTAGATGGTGATGGTTATGGCGCGGGTGCCGGGGTCGGGGATGCCGCGTCGCATGCCGTTGTTGATGAAGCCACGCATCATTCCCATCACCTTACCGATCACGGGGAACTCGTAGGTGCGAAGTGTAGGGTGATTCTTCATCATCTCCTTGGTGAGCGGCATCCAGGTGTCTATCTCACGCTGCTGGTTGCGCTGGAAGGCCACAAAGACTAAGTTGCGCTCGCCTGCGAAGTCTTGTGGGAAGCGCAGTTTCTTGCCTTCCAGATTGTCGGCCTGGATGCTTGGGAACGTCGGGGATGGGGGCGTTTGCATGGTGCTCTCCACAACGCTAGTGTTGAGACTCTGGTTCCCGGTCAAAGAGAAGCAGGGGCGTCTCTTGAACGGTGGCGAGGCGCTTAAGATACTCCGTGCGGGGGATCTCTTTGGCACCGAGCATTGCAAAATGAGGGGTCATGGTCTGGATATCAATCCAGGTTGCGCCGCGCTCTTTGAGATGCTCGATGAGAAAAAGCACGCCGAGTTTGGAGGCATCACTGATCGTATGGAACATGCTCTCGCCGGAGAAAACGCCGCCCGCCGTGACGCCGTAGAGGCCCGCGACTAAGTGATTGTTTTCGTCCCAGGCTTCGATACTATGGGCATCCCCGGCTGCATGCAGAGCCTGAAATGCGTTGACCATCCGGGGGGTGATCCAGGTGCCTTCCTGGCCGGTGCGCGGTGCCTTGCGGCAGAACGTGATGATCTGGTCAAAGGCCGTGTCCACAGTGAAGCGCAGCGCGAGTTTCCTGCGGCGTCGGGCGAGACGCTCGGGGATGTGTAGTTCGTCGAAGTCTAACACGGCGCGTGGGTCGGGGTTGAACCAGAGTAGAGGCAGGCCCGTGTGTGGCCACGGAAAGATTCCCTGACGGTAGGCACACTGGAGCGTGGCGACATCCAGTGGCCCACCGATCCCGACAATACCTTCAGGCGTGGCTTTTTCTGGGGGATTAAATCCGAAACGGCGACGAAACAGCACGAGCCAGATTGTACCTGATGCCCTAAGAAATTCTGTCAGACTAGGCGGCCATCTTGCAGGGTCAAGCGGCGGCCTGCGGCAGCGGCAAGCGTCTCGTTGTGCGTGACAACAATCAGCGTGATGCC
>NZ_JAYUPA010000588.1:0-12662 GCF_043760365.1 Armatimonas sp. | reverse complement strand
TTTTCAATGGCGCAGATCCCGATGAGTTTAGGACGACCCCTCTCCCACGGACGCAATTTGGCCTACCTGAGGGTGTCCCTATGGCCGTTTTTGCGGGCGATATCCGCTCGGCGCGTAAGAACTTAGCTGCCGTGATTCAGGCACTCACTCAGGTTGAGGGGCTTCATGTCGCCGTTATCGGAGAGCAGCTGCGCAGTCCCTATCCCGCGCTGGCGGCGGAGCTGGGTGTGGCCGACCGTGTGCACTTTCTCGGATTCCGACGCGATGTGGCGGATGTCATGCGTGCCTGCGATTTCTTCGTTTTCCCCTCGCGTTACGAGCCCTTTGGGATGGTTGCCCTTGAGGCCGCGTTCTGCGGTTTGCCACTGATTCTCCCAGAGTGTGTCGGGGCGGTGGAAATTGTCCGCACGGGGGCAATTGTTATCGACACTCCCGAGAATATCCCCGCGCTCACCGAGGCGATGCGGCGACTTGCCAATGATCCTGAGCGACGAAAAACGCTAGGAGCAAACGGGCTTCATGCCAGGGAACTCTGCAACTGGAAAACCCTCACGGACCGCTGGATGGAAGTCTTTGAGGAAGTCCGTCGGCGCTAGGCCGCACCATTTGGAGCATTATGAGAGTTTTTATCTACGACACGACCCTGCGCGATGGCTCCCAGATGGAGGGGGTCTCTTTTTCTGTGGAAGACAAGCTGCGCATTGCCCGGCGACTGGACGCGTTTGGCATTGACTATATCGAAGGCGGCTGGCCCGGTGCTGTCCCAAAAGACACCGATCTCTTCGCCCGCCTGAAGGACGAGCCGCTGGAGAACGCCAAGCTCGCCGCGTTTGGCATGACCCGAAAGCCCGGGGAAACCGCCGAGGAGAGCCAGCTTCTGCAGAGTCTTCTGGAGGCAGGGACTCCGGTGGTGACGATCGTTGGGAAGACACACAGCCGCCATGTGACCGAGACCCTGCGCATTCCCCTAGCCGAGAACCTGGCAATGATTCGCGAGTCGGTTGCGTTTTTGAAAGCCCACAACAAGGAAGTGATCTTTGATGGTGAGCACTTCTTCGACGGCTTCAAAGACGACGAGCCCTACGCCCGTGCCTGCTTGACTGCCGCTGTGGAAGCTGGCGCGGACTGGCTCTGCCCCTGTGACACCAATGGGGGCGCACTTCCTCACGAAGTCGAGGCAGTTATTGCCGCACTGGTCACCGCCTTTCCCCACACGCCCATTGCCATGCACCCGCACAACGACGGCGACTGTGGAACCGCCAACGCACTCGCTGCGGTGCGCTCCGGCGCGACCCAAGTCCAGGGGACGGTCAATGGTTACGGCGAGCGCACGGGCAATGCGAACCTGGTGCCGATCATTGCCAACCTGCGCCTCAAGCTCGGCTACGACTGTGTGCCCGGCGGGGCGCTGGAGGAGCTGACCGTCCTTTCGCATTTTGTGGATGAGGTCGCCAACTTTTCCCCAAACCCCAAAGCGGCATTTGTCGGACGAAATGCATTTACCCATAAAGCGGGTCTCCACGCCGATGCCATCTCCAAGTGGCCCCGTGCCTACGATCATATCGAGCCCAGCAGCGTAGGAAACAAGCGTCGGATTCTGGTGAGTGAGCAGGCAGGAAGTGCTAGTATCGCCCAGAAAGCTGCCGAGCTGGGCTACGCACTAGATAAGAAATCTCCGGTCGCGAAGCAGCTTCTTCGCACCGTGACCCGCCTGGAGCACGAGGGCTACTCGTTCGAGGCTGCAGAGGCCAGCTTTGAGCTACTTCTCAAGAAAGCTACGGGCGGCTACCCCCCTTTCTTCGAGCTCGTCACGTTCCGGGTTTTTATCGGCAAGCGTGCCCATGATGACCTTCCCGTTACGGAAGCCACGCTTCGGCTGCGGGTCAATGGAGAGGAAGTGCTCGCCGTGGCCGAGGGAGATGGCCCGGTCAACGCACTGGATCTAGCACTCCGAAAGGCGCTGGAGCCCGCCTACCCCCAGCTTAAAGACATTGCCCTGACGGACTACAAAGTGCGTATTGTCACCACTGGCGAGGGCACAGCGGCAAAAGTCCGTACGATTGTCGAGTCCACGGATCACCACGGGCACATGTGGGCGACGGTGGGCGTGAGCACGAACCTCATCGAAGCAAGCTGGCAAGCCATCGTGGATTCTATCGAGTACGGCCTCCTAAAATCGTAGGCTGGTGGCGATTTTCAGCGGGCGGCTAAAGCGGCCCGCTGTTGCGGCAAGACCCATGAATGGGCCTGGGGAGGTTGCCTGTGATCGAGGAGTTGATTCGGTTGGTTGCGCCGCCTGCAGTGCCGAAGAACGTGCCGTCGGTGGAGGAGTGGGAGCTGTATGAAGTGGCACTTGGGTGTGCGTTTCCGTCGGATTACAAGCAGATCATAAATACCTATGGCAACGGATGGTTCGCAAATTGGATCATGCTCAGTCCCCCAAAAAACATTGTTGACAATCTGAAACCGCTTGGCGAGTTATTGGGAATGAGTATGAGCCGGTGGGAAAAGCCCTATACGTTTTATCCCCGTGAAAACGGACTTATGCACTGTGGCATCGATGATGGCAATAGCTTCTTCACCTGGAAAACGCTCGGGCCGCCTGATTCGTGGACACTCATCAACTTTCCCAATCGCCCCTATGAAGGCTCTGAGGCAATCTTGAAGTGTAACTGGTTAGAACTTTTGGTAGGTTGGTTCGCTGGCACAGTCGTCAATAATCCCTCCGATAATGAATGGTATCCCGAAGATGTTGAACCCACTCAAGAGCGCTTCTTCCGCCAATCTTAGATGGCCGGAACGGCCTTTGTAGCCGCAGGCTCGGGAGTCCCGCCGTTCTAATCGGCGGGATGCTCTGACCGTGTTAGTTGCTTCTGGTACTGCCGAATGCGTTGCTCCTCGCGGCGGTTCCAGATTTCTAGCAGATGTTCGCGCTTAAGGCGCTGTCGCTCCTGCCGAGCGGCCTCGGCGGCTTGCTCTGTTGCTGATTGTGTTCGTGCCTCTACAAAGGCTTCGACTTCATTGAGGCGCTGAGGCATCGGGCCGGGGCCACCACAGCCGCACGACGAGAACCGAACTCTGTTTTTGACGAGTGCTTCGGCCTTTGCCCACTGTGCGGTGGCGTTGCGGCGGGGGGCTTTGAAGTCCTTCCCCATGTCGGTGAGCGGCTGGTGGCAGTCCGGGCAGAGCGGCGCAATAGTCTCATCAAGCCGCTCTTGACGCCAGACCTTGCGGCAAGCAAAGCAGGCAAGGTGCTGTTTGTAGATATGTTGCGCGTACCGACACATTTTCTTTTTCTTTCCTACTACCGATAGATCGGGCCGTAGGTGGCGCAGGCGCGGTAGTCGGCGGACTGGGGCTCTAGGGCACCGAAGCGGGTCCAGGCCGACGGGCGGAAGATTTTGGCGTCGGGGACGTTGTGCATGTCCACGGGGATTCGTAGCATCGAGGCGAGCGTGATGAGATCCGCACCGATATGCCCCCGGGAGATCGCGCCGTGGTTCGCGCCCCATGCGTTCATCACCGAGTAGACATCCACAAACGGCCCGACGCCCGTCAGGTTCGGCGCAAACCAGGTGGTCGGCCAGGTCGGGTTCGTGCGTGCATCAAGAATTTCGTGGACGGCGTCGGGGAGCGCGACCGTCCAGCCCTCCGCGATCTGCAAGACCGGCCCCAGGCCACGCACGAGGTTCAGGCGGAACATCGTGCAGGGAATGTCCCCCAGAGTCGTGAAATCCGTGCTCCAGCCGCCCGCCGGGAAGTACCCCAGATCAGACGTGCACCACTGGGTTGCGGCGAGTGCCTGCTTGGCGTCGTCGTCCTCGATCTCGTACCAGGGCTTGAGGCCGTGGCCCGTCCAGTCCAGCGCGGCGGGGCCGGAGTTGATGAGATGCAGGATGCCACCGGCGGCTTTCCCGGTGAGCGTGTGCCCGGAGACGCGCTCCACGGCATCCGGCGACCAGTAGGTCCGTACATCGGCGAAGAGCTGCGCCTCACCCTGGGTGAGCAGGTGGCCCAGGAGCATGGACGCGCCGTTGAGGGCATCGTTCTCGGTGGCGACAATGTAGGGCTGACGGATGCCGTTCCAGTCAAAGCTCGTGTTGAGAATCGCCTCCAGAAAGTCGCCATTGGGAAAATGATCCGTCCACTGGCGCTGGCCCTGGAAGCCCCCCACCAGTGCGTTGTGCCCGCGCGACTCCTCAATAAATCCCATCTCGGCCAGCTTCGGGTTGCCCACCATCAGGTCGCGGGCGATCAGCGCCATCTTGACACTGGTTGCCCAGTCCGCATCCTTCTGCTCGCGGCTGCGCTGCTTTGCGGGCGGGTTCGTGTCCGCGCCCTCGGGGCAGTGCTCCTTCACCCAGTCCAGGGCACGCACAAATTCATCCTGGTCGTAGATGCCACGATCCATGCGCCGCACGAACTCGGTCATGTCCAGAAACTCGGGGCGCATCCCGAGGAAGCTCTCAAAGAAGTCGCAGTCCACGATGGAGCCCGCGATTCCCATGGAGACGCCGCCCATTGCTAAATAGCTCGTGCCCTTCATCGCTGCCACCGCGAGGCCCGACTTCACAAAGCGCAGGATCTTTTCACTGACATCGGCAGGAATGCTGGTATCGTCGCTCTCTTGCACATCGTGGCCGTAGATGCCAAAGGCGGGAATCCCCTTCTGTGTGTGCCCCGCCAGCACCGCCGCCAGATAGACCGCGCCGGGACGCTCGGTGCCATTGAAGCCCCAGACCGCCGTGGGAACCGTCGCGTCGAGGCTCATGGTCTCCGCGCCGTAGCACCAGCACGGGGTCACGGTCAGCACGACGCCGACGCCCTCACGGGCGAACTTCTCCGCGCACGCCGCCGCCTCCGCCGCGCCCCCGATGCACGTATCAGCAATCACGATCTCAACGGGCAGGCCACAGGCGTGCTTGATATTTGCCACAATCAGCGCCGCCGTGCGCTGTGCCATCCCCATGGTCTGGTCTTCTAGGCTCTCGCGGACGCCGCCATAGCGACCATCAATCGTGGGACGAATCCCAACTTTGGGAAGGGAACCGTTCAGGCGGTTCACCGGGGCATTCTTCTTCATGCGGGTATTGTACCCACGATTGCGCTCCGAACCCATCCCCCCGGCCCCCTTCCCTCTCCGAGGGAAGGGGGAGATGGAAAGGGAGGGTGGTCGTAGTGAGGAACGACCGAAGGCCGGGTGGGTCCAAATAGCTCTCCAAAAGAGGAGAGCTACATCAGAAGCGTTATGAAAGTACACAGTTTCCATAATGCTATCAGAAAAGCCAGAACCGCAGGGAGCCCAAACAAAAGAAGAAACGTTCCAGCGCAGTCGCGAATCCACTGCGGGAGCCAAGAGCGGCACTCAAGGAGAAAGGCAAGGATAACGGGGAGTGTGATGTAGAAGTAGGTCACAGCGCCAGCCAGAGGCGGCAAGCCAAGTAGCTTTTTATCAAGTCCCCGTTGGGGATTCCTATCGCACCAGATCGTCGCATAACCTATCTCCTGGTATCCTAAACGCAAAAGTGAGAGGAGCAGTTACGGTGGGATTTATCGAACAACTAAAAGCCACCCCAAAGTGGCAAGAGCGGCGGGAGCTGGTGCGCGAGTGCAACGACGCTGCCGTACTCTTGGCGTGGCTGCCCCACGAGAACGAGGGCTGGGTTCGTGCGGCGATCGCGACCCAACTGGGGCAATTGGGCGGGCCGGAAGCGCACAAGGCACTGGATCGCTTAGCGCAGGACGAGTCGGGAATGGTGCGAATCGCCGCCGTGGGAGCACTGAATACACTGGCGACTCTGGAGGCGCGGTTCCAGCTTCGGGAAACCTACGCACGCGACGAAGATCCCCATGTGCGCCAAGCCGTGGTACAGAGCGACGTGCCGGTTGGGGAGAGCGCGGCGCTAGGCAAGCTCCACGCAACTCTCGCCTATCAGAGCGATCCACACAAGCGGGCACTGGCAATCTACAATGCGATGCTGGAGGTAGGCAAAGCAGTTGTCCCCACCCTACGCGATCTTTGGAAAACGGAGACCGAGCCCGAGGTTCGGAAGATGCTTGTTGATCTGCTCGCAAATCTTGGGGAGGCAGAGGAGCGGCAGATACTTCTTATCGGCCTCCTCCAAGAGCCATCGTCTCAGGTACGTCGGGACATCGTCCGTATTTTCACAAAGTGGGGCGGCAGCGAGACGCGCCAGGTTTTTCTCACGGCCTTGCCACAGGAATCAGACGAAATCCTCCAGATTGCCCTGATCCGGGCACTGGCACAGTGGAAAGACAGAGGGGTCGCCCGTGCCCTTCTTACGCACCAGCTCCCTGCTCCATGACGGTCTATAAAATGATCCAGGAAGCAATTGAGCCGATCCTTAAAAACCTGCCCCTTGCCGAGCTTGGGGTCTGGCTCCCGCAAGAGCCAGAGGCAATGATTCGCCTGAGAATCGTCAAGGAAATCCGACAGCGGGAAGCAGCGGCACGTGAGATCTTGCTCGCAGCATTTCACCGAGAACAAGATCCGAGCGTTCGAGCGGAGCTCATCGAGGCTGTGATAGTCTGGGCCGACGAAGAGGAAATCCGAACACTACTCTACCAGTGTCTCTGCCGAGGAGAAATGAATCCCGGTGTGTTCACCATTCTGCGGATTCTTCAAGGGTACTATCCCGCGGATGAACTCAACAGATTGGCCAAACCCTACTTCGACTCCATGCCAAAAATCGACCTCTTTTGAAACGCCCTCTCCCAACTCTTTGGGGATTGCGCAGCGATGCAGGTACAATGAGCACCGTGGGACGTAAGACCAGCACCAGCAGCATTAAAGCCTTTGTGATAACGGTCGCCTTTATCTTTTTGTTTACCGTGGCACTTCTGCTGGATATTCAGTATCTCTATCTGATGGCAGTGATGGCCGCGCTCATCCAGCCCATCGCGTACGGGCTCGTCGCGCTGGCACCCACTCACTACACCGGGAGCCGTCGCCATCTTCAGACGGCGGTCGAAGGCAAGCCGCTACGTATAGTTCTGGATGTGGAGGCGACGGGGAAATTCCCTGCCAGTGTTCTCGAGATTGAGGAAGTGCTTCCTGAGGCCGTGCGCCGATTTGACGGCGGGAGTGCCCTTAAGCTCGACTCATGGGATGGGCACCAGGGAACGGCAGCCTACCAGGTCGAGCCGCTCCTGCGCGGTATCCACTTGCTCGGCCCCGCCCAGATCGAGACAACAGACCCCCTGGGGTTGTTCTCGTTTGCAGCGGATCTGGCTCCAACGACGGAGCTGGTCGTTCACCCCTCCCCCATTCCGATTCGGGTCGCGCAGTCCGGCGGCGAGGGGCATTTTGGGGTTCGGGAGCGCGAGGGCAAGGCACAACGAGGCGACGGCCTAGAGTTCCATGGAGTTCGCGAGTACCACCCTGGCGACTCTCTTCGCCGAGTTCACTGGCGTACCACCGCACGCACGGGCCGCCTTACGGTGGTGGAGTACGAGAAAGCCTTTGAGCAGGATCTGGTACTGGCGCTCGATCTGCGGCAGAATACCCATGCAGGTAGCGGACGCGAAGCGACCCTGGAGTATGCCGTGAAGATCGCAGCCACACTGGCAGATCGCACGCTGGCTCGTGGCGGCGGCGTCGCACTGCACTCCCAGCACGGGAGCGCGGTGATTGATGCCCGTGCCAGCGACCCGGAAGCCGCGCGTTTTCATCTGTTTGACCTGCTCGCGCGGGCGCAAGCCACGGCAGAGACGCCCCTTGTGGCGACCCTGAGTGCGCAGCGCCTGGCACCCGGAACCAGGCTTATCGTATTGACAGCACACGGCGACCCGGCGCTTGATTCCTGGCTCACCCGCCGCCTGACTCTGGGAGACAGTGTTCAGACATTCTATCTGGAGCCCACCAGCTTTGGCGGAAGTGCAGCAGCCCGTCCCGGTCTGCCCTCCGCTCTCATAAAAACCGTAGAAAAGAAACATTCCCCTTGGGAAGAAGGAGGCAAAATCCTTGAGCAGCTCCTCCGTGCGAACCACTAGCGCCACGCAAATAGGCTCGTTGCCGATGATGCTCGCAGCCCTGCTGGGGCAGAATGCGGCCACTTTCGGACTCACGGCCCCACTGATTAGCCCGAGCTACACTATTTTGTTAGCCGTTCTTAGCACCGCCGGGGCGCTGACGGCCCGCTACCTAAGATCCCGCAACCTTGGCCGGGACTATCTGCTCGCGGGCGCCATAGGGCTGGTCGGTTTCTTCTTCGTAATTCAGGCCACGATTGTCCGCTTTGGAAAGTCACTGCCCATTGATTTTTTAGTATCCACCAACGACATGAGCCTGCTGGCCGCACTCACCCTGACGGCTGCCGTCGCGACATTTTTCTGGCTAACAGACGGCGCCACGCTTTTTTGTTGCGTGTGGTCTATGGCGATGATCGGCCTGGCGGCGACTCTCAATTTGAATGTGATTACCCTGGTCTGCTTTGGAATCTTTCTGTTCTGTGCCTTGTTTTTAATGACCCATCAGCACACCCTGAGCCAGGCGGGCACGCACGGACGGCTCCTCGTCGTGAAAAACCCGCTCCTAGGACTTCAGCTCCGAACCGCAGCGCTACTCTGGGTCGCTACCTGGACTCTGGGCGTGATTGTGGCAGTGCCTCTACAGATGATCGGGCGCAACATGTCCCTGGCCACGGTTTTGGAGCGCTTGAAGCTTACGCCCGAGGCCAACAAGCTACGCAACAACTCCAAGCCGCGTCTGACATTTGATAGCCCGGACAGTTTTGCCGTCGGTCTTGGCCCCGTTACGGACAGCGACACACTGATCTACCGAGTGACCACGCAAGAGACACACTACTGGCGCATGCGTACGTTTGCGACGTGTAAGGGAAACGAGTGGATCCCTTTTGAGAACGATCTAGCGGGCCAAACACTCGTGCCAGAAACGACCAAGGCCGGACGCAATGTCTTCACACTCAGTTCCGCGCTTGAAGGGGTGCGTCAGAAGACCCAGCGCGTCAAGGCCAAGGTAGAACCTCTCGTCGCCACGCGCGCCATGATCCACCTGGTGGAGCCACGCCAGCTTCTCGCGGATCAGGCGACAATTGTCCGCCGGGTAGACGGCACTTTTGCACTGGTGGGGCGGCGTATGGATATTGCGCTTCCTCCAGGTCCCTACGAGCTAGAAGCTGATGTCTCCCGTGCCAGTCCTGAGGAACTCAATAACTCATCCGTCACTTATCCCAAGGAGATTCTCGAGCGTTACTTACAAGAACCCAACGTCGGCATGCTAGACACCCTGGCACAGGAAGCGATCGGGACGGAGCGGCTGCCCTACAACAAGGCCGAAGCTATCCGCAAGTTTGTGACCAACCGGTGCACGTACTCTCTGGATGCACCCGCCTGCCCACTAGGTCGAAACCCGGCGGAGTGGTTCCTCAATGACTCCAAGGTGGGCTACTGTGATCTCTACGCGACCGCCGTAACTCTACTTTGCCGCGCAGCCCGCATCCCTGCACGCATCGCCACGGGTTTCAACGCGGGCGAGACCGATCCAGATCACCCGAACGCCTACCACCTTCGTGAACGCAACCGACACGCCTGGTGCGAGGTGTATTTTACGGGCTACGGCTGGGTTCCCTTTGACGCGACCGTGCTGACCGTTGACGCCACCATGGCCCCGCTCGCCAGTGCCCCTTTGCCCAAAACGCAGGCTGGCAAGCTCCCTGTTGGCCCACTGGTTCTCGTAGGAATCGCTGTGCTGGGGCTACTGGGCGTGGGCGGCGCGGAGCTTCTCAGGCGCCGTGGGGTACTCCCCGGACGCGCCACTATCTCGGTGGAGGAGATCTACGCCCGGCGGCTGCTGATCACCTACAAACACGCCCTCCATCAGCTCAAGCGCCACGGAGCCACACGGGAGAGCGCCATGACCGTGGGAGAGCATATCGCCGTCGTTACCCAGCGCCTGGGAGACTCCGTGGGCAGTGCCTACGAGCGCCTGGCCCGCCTGAGCGAGCGCACACTTTTTGCACGACAACCCACCCGGGAGAGCGATGTGATCACAGGGCAAGAGGCGCTGGCAGCACTTAAAATCGCTCTTAAGACGAAAGAGAGGAAGTACTAGCCCATGGCACGCATTTCCACGAAGGTTGCCACGAAACCCAAGCCCCAGGAGCGCCCCGAGGGTGCCCCACGGGTCATCCTGATCACGGGTCTGGAGGCGGAGCGCAAGCAAGCGGAGGCGCTTCTCTACCTGAAACAGGCCGACCCTGAGTTTGCCGATTTCGATGCGGAGACCCTCGACAGCTCCCATGCGAGTGCGGACCAAGTTCTAGGCGCAGTCGGGACGGTTCCCTTTGGCAACGGCAAAAAAGTCGTGCTCCTGCGCGATACGCAGCAGCTCGATACTGAGGAACAGAAGCGTCTTGCGGCGGGCTTAGACAGAATTCCCCCTCAGGGGCTCTTGGTGCTGCACACCGGTTCCCCCACGGTCGAGGATGGCAAGGTCAAGCGGGGGACATCGGTGAGTACGGAGCTGGCCAACGCGGTCAAGAAGCTTGGCGAGGTGCGCGATTTCGCCTTGCCCAAGATCGAAGATCTGCGTGGCCATCTGATGCAAGAGACCCGCCGCCTTGGCAAAACGCTTGATAGCGATGCCCTCGCGCTCCTCTCGCAGCTCCCTGCCGATGATATTCGCCATATCGGCACGGAGCTGGAGAAAGCGGCGCTGCATGCGGGAAATAGCCCTAGGATCACGGCGCTGGATGTGGAGGCGACACTCTCACGCGGCCCCGATGACGTGATCTTCAAGCTCTGCGATGCGGTGGGTATGCGCAAGACCAAGGAGGCGCTCCAGCATGTCAATAGCCTCTTTCGTGGGAGTGGCCGTCCGGACAGTGTCGCCCCCCGAACCCTGGTGCTGCTCGCACGACAGATCCGCCTCGTGATGCAGTTTCGGTATCTGGGCGAGAAAAAGATGGCGGGTCGCAACGCCCAACCGGTAAGCTCTCAGGTAACTGCCCTCCTGCCTGCCGATGGTGCGGCCTCTATTATTAGTAACCCACGCACCTCATGGATGGCGGATAAGTACGTCAATCAAGCCCGCAACTTCACCCTCGCCGAGCTGGAGGAGCGCTTAGAGAAGCTCCTCAACGCCGACCTGATGCTCAAAGGGGTCACACCTGGTGGCGATAACCCACAGGCCGTTCTCCAGCGCCTGGTTATCGAGCTTTGTTAAAAACAATAGAAACAAGATGAGCCACAGCGCCCCCCGTATCAAGAAAATAACGCGGACCATGCTGCGCGTTCCGTACACCCCACGCACCGAGCCCTGGAACCGCCTGCTCGTTCGTAACTGGCAGATTGTCGAAGTGTGCCGCGTGGAAACCGAGTCGGGGGTGGTTGGCTGGGGAGAGACTCTGCCGCACTACGGGTGGGGCCGGGTCAGTGACGATGCCGTGGCGCGGGCAACCGACTCTCCCCTAGGCTCGCTCCTCGGGGACGACAGCCTAGGGCCGGGCTTGCAGATGGCGCTCTACGATGCGCTGGGCAAGACTTTGGGAGTTCCGGTGCACGCCCTCTTTGGCCTCCCGAAAGTGCGTGACTGGGCTCCGCTGGCCTGGTGGAACACGAAGATGCCTCCCGAGGTGCTCGCCGAGGAGGCGAAAGACGCCGTCGCGGCGGGCTACACGGACCATAAAATCAAAGCACGGCCCTGGTTTGATGTCTACGCTCAGGTCGAAGCGATCTCCGCTGTGACCCCGTCGCACTATAAGCTGGACATGGACTTCAACGACATGCTCGGAACGGTCGGAACCGCGACACGGGTTCTGCAAAAACTCGACACCTACGAGAAAGTGAACTTCTACGAGGGGCCACTCCCCCAGCGCGATGTGGCTGCCTACCGAGAGCTACGCAGCAAGATCAGCCGCCCCCTGGCGATTCACTTTGGCGTCCCCTCGTTTCCCCAAGTGATTCAGAGCCAGATGTGCGATGGCTTCGTGCTCAATCAAGGCATTGGGGCGACACTGGCGCAGGGCCAGCTCGCCGCGACTTTTGAGATGCCCTTTTTCCTACAGCTCGTCGGGCTGGGCCTCACGACCGCGCTCATGGCACACCTTGCCGCCGTGCTTACCCACGCCCGCTGGCCCGCCGTCACGTGCCTCAATAACTACTCCGCTGACTTGCTTATTGAATCTCTGACAATAAAACACGGCCATGTGCAAGTCCCCGATGCGCCGGGGCTTGGGGTGGCGTTCGACGAAGCAGCGCTGGAGAAATACAAGCTGGAGCCGCCGCACTGGATGCCGTTCCCGCGCCATATTCTCACGGTCACCTGGGAGGGAGGGCGGAAAATCCACTTCCCCTACATGGAAAAACCCAAGACACCAGACTACGCGGGGCCCGCATTCTCCCATCTCCAGTTCGAGCAGGCCAGCGCCTCGCTGCGTGGTCGGGGTGTCTGGGAGGACTTTATGCGCGGGAACTTGCCTCTCTATGAACCGGGTGTCTCGCTCACCGTCTGGGACGACGACGGCTCCACAGACTGGGCAGCGCTCTACCAAAAATGCCTGGAAGCCCCCGTCTGGGATTAGGTACAATAGCGACGATGAAAATTCTGGTAACGGGTAGTGCAGGGCGAATCGGGCGCGTGGTGTGCGCGCTGCTGGAGGAGCACGGACACACCGTCCGGC
>NZ_JAYUPA010000587.1:0-4318 GCF_043760365.1 Armatimonas sp. | reverse complement strand
GTGGGGACACTTCCCGCCAGAGTGATACTGTTTTCCGTGCGCCCCGTCACACGAACAGAGCTGTCGTTGGGAAGCAAGACCGCATTGGGCTGCAAAATTGCAGGAAGGGGAGGGTCAGCTCCCCCGCCACCGCCACAGCCCGTCAGCCCTAGGAGTCCGGCACCCGAGAGCATCAGGAAGTGGCGGCGGCCCAACGCACGCAGTGGGATCGTGAGATCCTCAGACATTAGTACCTTCTTTCTAGCGCCCTAGGGGGACAGCGAGATAGCTCCCATTGTCGAGCGAGCGAACTGTGAACTGTGCACGCTGCTGCGGGGTCGCGGCAGCAATGTAGGTGCTGTTGAGACGCTGACCATCGGCGGCAATGACCTTGACCGTGTCAATGCCATTCTCTTGCACCAGAATGGGAATCGCCGTCGCGGGGCCAACCTGGACCGGCCCGATCTGCTGCAGGCTTGAGTCCAGCAGCTTACCGACGGGAGAGACCACGTAGCCGTAGCGGCTCAGAGCGCTCTTGGCCTTGCGGATCTTGTCCTTCAGATCCTCTTTGCCTGCCCAGGAGCCGCCGCCGTACAGATACATATTGCACTCGCCCATCTCAGCGGTGCCCCGTGGACGAATGCGATTGAGAGTCGCACTGACCGTGCCGGGCCGACTCGGGGGCGTGGCAAGCTCGATCAGCGCCTCCGTGAGTGTCTGGTCACGGCAGGAGCTTGGGGGCACTGTTGCTGCATACAGCCGGACTTTCTTACGTAGATCCTCGTAGGTGCTCCACTGTCCGCCCCCGTAGTTGAGTGCGTTACACTCACCAATATCGCCCAGCCCGTTCGGGGCGCGACGAATATCGTCGTTGTAGACCTGATTGATCAGTGGATCGCGGCAAGCTGCGGAGCGCACCAGTGCAGCGGAGGCAGGACGCCCCAGGAGCGGCCCTCGCCCCTCACAGATCCCGTTCAGTGCCACAAGCACCACCAACCCACCCGGCAACCCCGCTGAGTATCTTAAAAATCGCTTCATGATTGAAACTCCCTATGGTGCACACTATACCTTAAGACGCGTGACAGTATCGTGACAGAGTGGAATCTCGTTACTTCGGGAGTGCAGGCTCGATGTGCACTAAGACGCGGGCGAAGCGCTTATCGGAGATCTGGGCACGGACGGTGTCCTGCACTTCGTGGGCGATCTCGTGGCCACGGTAGACAGACATACTCCCCTCCACCCGCACGTCCAGCTCCACATAATAATCAAAACCCATCTTACGGATGAAGCACTTGTGCAGGTTCTCGACTCCGACAACTGTCAGCGCGACGCGGCGCACCTCGGCCTCCAGTGCGGGATCGGGGTGGGCATCAGTGAGCTCGAAGAGTGCGCCCCGCAGGATATTGACCCCATTGTGAAAAATCACAACCGAGGCCACCAGCGCCGCCCAGTCGTCGGCACTCGCCCAGCGGGAGTCCGGGTGGAGGCGATTGCCTATCTGCGCGATGAGAATCCCCACAAAGGCGGCGATACTGGTGATCGTGTCGGTGCGCTGGTGGAGAGCATCGGCCTTCACGGCGTTACTGCCCGTCTGCTCCCCGACTTTCAAGGCATAGCGCACCAGTGCCTCTTTGATGCCGATCACCGCGAGGAGCACCAGTAAGGTCCAAGGAGCAGGAAGACGGTGGGGAATACGGATGCGCTCGATGCTCTCGTAGGAGATCCCAAAGGCGGCTAGAAAGAGAAAGAGTGAGACCACGACGGCGGCCAGCGGCTCCGCTTTCCCATGCCCTTGCGGGTGGTTCTCATCGGCGGGGAGCGTCGAAACCTTCAGCCCAAAGTAGACGAGGATGGACGAAAGAACGTCCAAGCCCGACTCAATCGCATCGGCCACGAGCGCGTACGAGTGTCCGAAAACCCCGGCCAGCGCTTTTCCAACCGCTAGAAAAAGGTTGACAACGATCCCAATCAGCGTGGAGCGCATCCCCTGCTCGGCGGGGTGTGGGGCAGACATCAGCCTCTAGTATACCCCGGAGCAATTTAAAGGCTACTTCATTGCTTTGAGGGCACTCGCTAAAACAGGATCGCTGGTCTCAGTGATAGCGCCTTCGACGGCAACATCGGGCTTGAGGGGGTTTTTCTCCAGGCGCATTCCCCCCGGCGAGACATAGTCTGAGAGAGGCACCTGCACCTCGAAGCCCTCTGTGTTTGCCAGCGGGAGAAACAGGGAGACAAGCACGGCACCCGCCGACTGCCGCCCGATAAGCACTGCGCCCCGCTGTTCTTTAAGCACCGCGCTGGTAATCTCTGAAGCGCTGGCGGAGCGGGAGTCCAAAAGAATGGCAAGCTTACCTAGGAAGGGCTGCTGCGCCATCTTGACCGTCTTACTGGTGGGGCCACACCACTTGGCGATTGCCACCATGTCCTTGCTATCGCCGCCTGTGATCTGAACATAGCGCTCCGAGATGCGACGGTCCACGCTGGTGCCAATGGGAGTTCCCGGCTGGCTGAGCAGCGAGAGCAGGTGCTGGCAGTTACGGACGAGGCCGCCGCCGTTGCTGCGCAGATCCAAAATCAGCGCCTTGGCTTTTCTCTGGCTTACCTCCGCGACAAAACCCTCGATCTGCCTCTCACTGTACGTGCGTGAGAAGGAGGGGATGCGCAAAACTGCGGTGTCTTTGTTAGTCCACGTGAGCGTATTGGGCTGGTCGGTGGAGTAGGTTTTCTTGGCGAGCATGTAGTGCTTGATCGCCCCCGTGCTCTTGCGCTTGATGGTGAGAGCGGTGGTGTCATTGTCTGGGGGGACGGGGTAGGAGACAGGTTTTCCAATGCCCTCTACCTGGATAATCTCATCGCCCTGCTCCAGCCCAAGCTGCGCCGCCGGACTCTTAGGGGCGATCGCGGTGATGAGCAGGCCACTCTCGCTCTTTTGGGTCGCCATGCCAAAGCCCTGCGTCACTCCGCTCACACGGGTCTTGACGTTCTGAGGCGAGAGGAGTCGGATGTGGCTGATACCAAAGTCGCGGAGCGCCCCATTAATGGTACTAACGAAGGTTGGGATATCGCCGGCATGATCCACCTCGGTCTGGCGCTTTGCCAGGAATGCGGGCCACTGCGTGAAGTCTATACCGGGGACAAATGCCTGGCGCTGGATTGTGTTTTGCATACTCAGGAGCACTCTGTCTTTAGTCTCCGAGGAAACAGACTGGCCAAAGGCACTGGAAAGCGTCCCGAGGAGCACACCGATTGTCAGTAGGCTACGAAACCGCATCTTAAGTACTTCCTTCCCGAATAGCTTCTGAAGCAGCCCCTTTTCTAGGGTGCAGTGCGGCTTCCACAAAGAGGGGAGCCGCGATCTCCGCTGAGGACAGCAGCGTGTAGTTCTGCGAGACACGATGGATGCGCCGTGCCAGATCGGGATCAAAGCAGCGTAGCACTAGGCGAACGGGGTTCTCCGGGCGGTAGTCCTCTACCAGGGTCTGTGCCATGAGCCCGATCTCCAGGTTCAAGGCATCGCTGGAAGTGGCGGCTACCACCGCTCTTGCCCGTCGAAAGCCCGCCTTCAGCAGTGTCTCGGGCCGGGTCGCGTCCCCTAGTAAAATCGGAACGCGCGTCGCCAGATCGCGGAAGAGAGCGTCCTCCAAAGTCATGTCTATCACGACTACTCGCACATTCCGTGCCCGGAGGCGTTCTGCAATCGCAAATCCCACACTTCCCAGGCCACAAATAATAATATGCCCCCGGTAGCGCCGGATTGTCCGCTCCGCCCGCGCTTGCTGCGCCGCCCCGGAGAGAATATAGTTGGTCAGGAGCGATGAGAGTGTGGCGAGAAGTAAAACGCCACCGAACATCAGCACCATTCCAAATAACTTTACCGCCGCCGGTTCGCTTTGTAGGTTGAAATCGCCAAAGCCCACAGTGGTCAAGATGGTCACGGTGAAGTAGGCCGCGTCCATGTAGCTCAGCCCGATATTCTGATGGAAGATCAGCACTCCCCCGAGAAAAAGCAGGCAGAGCAATAAAAATAAAAGGCTCAAATCCGGCTGCTTGGCACGTCGGAGCCGCAGTCGCCGCGCCCGGTGTCGTGTCTTGCTCGGCTCGGGAGGAGGGGCGAGGGCCGCTTCGGCGAAGTGAGGTGCGGCGAGCAGCGATGGAACCAGGACATGGGTGAGATCAAAGTCCTGCTCTAGCCGGGAGGCAAGACGCTCCTCGGAATGTCGCATAATAATACACAGCTTGGGGTGCTGCCCTCGTACATCCAGAGCGGTCTCTAAATTTACCAGGTCGTCGGAGGTTGCCAGGATCAGAGCTCGTGCCTGGTCCAGCCGGGCGGCCTCAC
>NZ_JAYUPA010000586.1:0-12690 GCF_043760365.1 Armatimonas sp. | reverse complement strand
ACGGTGCGCGACGTGGCGGCCTTGGACGTGAACTTATAGAGCGTCTCGCGGCGGTTCTTGGACGTGATGGTGAGCACGCCGCGCTTGATGGTCAGGCTGAGCTCAGTGCCATTGCGTAGCTCGTCGGTGCGAACCCCTTCGATACTCAAGTCCACGGCGTAGGTAATCAGCCGCGTGTCGCTGGGCGGCACTTCCCCAAGGCGGGCATCGCCTGCGTAGGTGCCACCGTCAAAGACCGTGATCGGCCCCGCTTTTAGGTGCAGCCCCGTGTCGTTGACTAACTTAATTGCGTTCATCGGGTACTTCGGGTTCGTGTCGGCGTTGTAGAGCGAGATTTTCTCTCCGCCGATATCGCCCGAGACCACCGGAATCATCGCTGCCTGCTGCCGGGGCAGTGCCACGGGCGACGTAATATTGTACTGAAACAGCTCGCCCGCACTACGCCCCTCCGCCTGCGATATCACAGACTGGCGCATGGCCTCTGCACGAACGGGAGCGCGTATTCCAGAAGTTAAAACGTTCACAGCTACCCTCTCATACTCCATTTCCATGGCAGCAGCATGTAACTGCGGGGCGGCGGCGGGGATGATATCCGGGCCGACGGTGGGGCGTGGCAGATAGAGCGGTCGGTAGAGGTCTTGGATAAAGCTGATCGGACGGCCTGAGACAAGCGTGAGCTGGACACCTTCCCAGTCCTCATCGGTGGTGTTCTCGACCAGTGCCCAGCCCTGAATATACGGTTTCTGTCCCTCGGTATCGCTCAGCACCAGCCGGTAGCTGATCTTCCAGAGCGGCGCTTCGGTGATATAGCCCACCTGGACTTTACGTTTTTTCTTGCCCGCAAAGCGCAACTGCACGGTTCTACGGGCATCGTCCGCGCCCCCGGCAAGCACCGTCAGTGCCTCACGGAGCTCCGCATCGCGGCGCTCGTCGAGTAGCTTGATCGTCCGCACTTTATCCAGCGAGACCGAGACTAGCCCCTCAGCCGTAATCAGTGTCAGAGTCTCCACATCCACCACGGAGCGCTCGCCGCGCACCTGCTTCTCGGACTCCACGGCCACGATCTGTCCCTCAAAGGCTTCTTTGCTGAGAGTCTCGATCTTCAGCACCACGCCCCGGAGCTGGCGCAACAGCTCGCCGCGTGTGGAGAACGCCGAGACATCCACGGCGAAGCTCTGGAGGGTACGCTCAACGGGGTCTTGCGACGGGTAGATCGCAGGCAACGCCCCGCCCTCTTCGTCGAGGAGCACGAGCGACTTGAGAATATCGTTGATCTGATTGGTACGGAACGTCAGAGGCACCGTGGCCTCACCCGCATCAATGGTTCCCTCACGCTGGGTGTAGGCCACCCCGGAGGAGAAAAGTGTCACTGCACAAACGGGAAGTTTAGAAGTATTCACACCGTATTGTACCCGCCGCTTGAAAGCAACATCTCCAACAAAAAAGCCCGTGCCGGGCTTCCCCGGCACGGGCTTCACAGGCGAAGACTACTTGCCAAAAACTTTGGTGAAATACTTGTCCTGCGCCTTCGTAACTTTACCAACACAGCCACCGCAGCAAACCTTGACGGACTTGCCCTTGTACTTGGCATTCTTGCCCTTGTAAGCAATCTCAATAGGCTTGCCCATAGAGCCAAGATCCTCGTCGGTCACAGCACACTTAGTCTGTGCCTTTGGGGTGGCAGGTTTAGGCTTCTTATCCTGAGCAAATGCAGCACCAGCGACAGAGACGGCAACCAGAGCGATCAGTAAACGATTCATGTTTTCTTTCTCCTGAGAATTCCAAAGATAACGTATTCTACTCTAATACTCAAACTATCGCTCCCGTAGTTCCCAGGCGGGTACAATTTTCTATGCCAATCCCGTTCGCTCTCACCGCCTACGCCCTGCCGCATGTGCTGGGCTACCTGCCCACCAAAGACGGCACTCCGAATCCTGGCCCGCTCTCGCCCCTCGGCTTGCTGGACGCCGCCAAAGCCCGGAATCTCGCGGGCGTGGACATCCCTCTGCCTGCCGACCTCTCCGCCGAGGCCCTGCGCGATGCGCTTGTGGAGCGTGGCTTGCGGCTTGTTGTTGAGGCAATGAGTGTGCTGGAGATGGAAAACGCCGATGCGTATCTGAGAAAAGCGGCCTTTGCCGGAGCAAAAGTGGTACGCTTCACGCTCTCAGGGATTCTCTGCGGCGACCGGCGCATACTTGGGCCGGGCGGCTGGCTCACCCGCCGCGCTGCCCTGGCAAAGCGTATCGTAGAGCTCCTGCCCCTTGCCGCCGACCTGGGCCTCTCTCTGGCGTTTGAGAACCACCAGGATGCTGACCTCGCGGACTTTCTCTGGCTCCATGAAAAAACGGGCGAGCATCCGGCGTTTGGGGTCTGCCTGGATGCGGGCAACCCGCTGGCCGTCGGAGAAGACCCGGTCCAAACGGCACAGACCCTCGCGCCGCTCATCCGGCATGTCCACTGCAAAGACTACACGATTCACTACGCGCCCGAGGGCTACCGGCTCGTGCGCTGCGCCGCCGGAACGGGCGTGGTGGACTTTCCCAGAATTTTGGAAATTGTAAAAAACAATGGATTTACAGACTTGCTCCCCGGCATCGAGATCGCGGCGCAGGCCACACGCACGATTCCGCTCCTCGAAGCATCGTGGTGGGCGGAGTACCCGGAGCGTGATGTTCGTACGTTAATCCCCGCGCTCCAAATACTCTGGACAAACGGCCGCCCCGAAAGCGAGCCGTACTCGTCGGCGTGGGAGCGCGGCGAAAACTCCGAGGCCGTTCGTGCTGAGGAGTGGCGGCTCGTGGACGAGAGCGTGGCGTACTTCGGCGGGCTTTAACGCAGAGCGATTCCCAAGAGCGCGGCGAGGGCAAGGATCACCACGATAGGGACGCGCTTACTGGCTCCCAGCGCGAAGCTCGCCGCGACAATGAGCACGCTCGGGAGGTTCAGCCCGTTTCCCTGCAAAACCCGGTAGAGCACGACGACGAACACGCCACTGACAGCCAGCGCGAGGCCACGGACAAACCCTTCGACAGCGGGATGTTGCTGCACTTTTCGATAGAGCCGCTCCACCACTAAAATCAGCAGCGGCGGCAGGCTAATGGCAGCCAGCGTCCAGAGTGCACCAGGAAGCCCCCCGAGTAGGTAGCCAAGACTCACGACCCAGAGTCCATTGGGGCCAGGAGACACCTGCCCCACGGCAAGCGCTTCGGCGAGCTGACGCTCCGTCACCGCGCCTCGGGCAATGAGATCATCGTGGAGGCTAGGGACATTGCCAAGGCCCCCCGTCGAAAACAGCGAGGCCTTGAGGGTGAGCAAAAAGAGGAGAAGAAGGTTCATACGGCACGCCTCGAATGGCAAAATGCGGAGAGCCCCCCGGCGGCGGCAAGGACGTACACCACGGGCAACTTGAACCAGAGCAACACGCCGCCACTCCCCAACAACAGAAAGAGAGCCAGCAGAAGCCAGAGTTTCCCCTCCTGCGCACTTTCTCGCACGGCAGGACGCGCCACCTCATAAGCACTCAGGAGCCCTAGCCCCACCGAGGCGGGCACGATGGCCTTGAGCGCTGCCTTCATCAGAGGCGAGTCGCGCAGGGCGGCGTACCAGACAGTAAGCAGAATTGTGCAGGCGACACTAGGGAGCAGAAGGCCCACCAAACAAACCACGGCTCCCGCGCCTCCCGCGATCCGTCGCCCAATCAAAATAGTAAACGCCGTCAGATTGATCCCCGGGCAGACCTGGCAGAGCGCCCAGTCCCGCATGAACTCCTCCTCCGTGAGCCAAGCGTAGCGCTCGATCACCGTGCGCCGGATCAGGGTCAGCATCGCCCCGCCGCCGCCAAACGACTGGAGCCCCAGCAAGAACCAGATCCCGAAAAGTCGTCCCAGAGAAAGTGGTTTATCTATAGAATCTGACATGGCAGGATTTTAGTATAGCTCTGGTGTACTCATTTGCCATATGAAAACAGTGATTGTGACGGGAGCGGGTCAGGGAATTGGGCGGGCGCTCGCGCTCGGGTTTGCACAGGCGGGCTGGAGGGTCTGCGCGACGGACCTACGCAAGATTGACGAGACGGCAGCGCTTTTGGGCGATGGGCACCTGTGCCTTGCGGGCGATGTGACCGAGATTGTATTTCCCGCGCAAGTGGTCGAAGCGGCAGTGACGAAGTTCGGGCGGCTGGACTGCATTGTCAATAATGCCGCCGACCAGCGCGGCACGACTCTGGAAGACACATCAGTGGTGCTTTTCGACCAGATTCAGGCCGTGAACGTGCGGGCACCCTATCTCTTTGCCCAGGCCGGGCTGGAGCACTTGAAAGCCACTAAGGGTAGCATCATCAATCTTGGCTCGCTGGTAGGAAACCAGGCAATTCCTGAGCGTGTGGCCTACTCAACCTCGAAAGCGGCGCTCGCCGGGCTGACCAGGGCGCTCGCCACGGACATCGGACGCTATGGAATTCGGGTGAACTGCATCGCGCCAGGGCACATCATGACCAGTGGCGAGGCGGCGTGGCGAGAGCGTTTTTCGCAAGCCGAGCAGCGGATTTTCTTTACCCACTATCCCCTAGACCGCGTCGGACACCCAGAGGAGATCGCTGCGGTGGCGCTCTTTCTCGCCTCTGATGCCGCCAGCTTTCTGACCGGTGCAACAATCCCCGTAGACGGGGGAATGAGCGTCCTCTGCCCCGAGACCGGCGCGTTTCGGGCGGCGGGGGTCAGCTGGCCGGGGAATCCGGGAGGGGCGACGTCGTCTCCTGGCAGCGCTGGCAGATAAGCAGTGTCAGGTCGTCCACCGGCTCTGTATTCTCTGTGCGCAGTGCTTCGATAATCCTATCCGCGAGGACCTCGGGGCCCTGAGGCGCATTTTCGCGGATGAGCTGATGGAGCCGCGTCTCACTCATGCCCTGCGCCTCCGTGATGCCATCGGAGTGGAACACAACAATATCGCCCGGTGCTAGGGTCAGCTCCTGCTCCGGAGCATGCCAGATTGTAAAGAGCCCCAGCGGCGGGGCCTGGCCACAGGCGGCGGAGTCAATATGCCCATCGCGCGCGCGCCAGAGCAGCGCAGGTGGGTGCCCCGCATTCCACAGCCGCAGTGTCCCCTCCTGTGGCGCAAGCTCCGCGTAGAGAAGGGTCGCAAACGACGCATCTGGGAGGCGCTCACAGAGGTCTTTGTTCAGCCGCACCAGCGCCTGCTGAGGGCTACGAAGGGGGTCTAAGTAGGGCAGCAAGTACCCAATACTCGTGGCAATCAGCGCCGCTGCCATCCCCTTGCCCGACACATCACCAATCGCCAAGCCGAGACGTCCCCCAATAGGATCCTGGATAAACACATGCAGATCCCCTCCGACTTCAAGCGATGGTTCTGTGCGAAGAACGAGCACCAGACCCGCCACATCGGGGGCAACCAGAGGAAGTGAGGAGCGCTGAATCTCCCGGGCAAGCTCCAGCTCCCTCTGGCGTGTCTGCTCCATGCGACGTTGATCCAGCTCGCGCGCAAAACTTCCCTGGTAGCGGGTGAACCAGGTCTTCATCTGGGTGACGAGATAGCCCGTAAAGCCTCCGACGATCACAAAGTAGGGGGCTGTGTCGCGTACCACTTCCCAGCGATAGTGGCTTTTCTCCGGGTCCAGCACCCCCAGCCCAACGGTCATTGCCCCCGCAAGTGCGCCAATCAGGAGCCCCCCCTTGAGGTTTCCAAAGAGTGCCGCCGCAAAAACAATCAAGTAGCACAGACCCAAGTAGGGGCTCGTGGCCGCCCCTGTGTAGTAAGCCGCGTTGCCTAGAAAGAGCAGATCCAGCACCACTAGTAGCCGGAGTGGGATGCGCTGGATGGGAAGGCGGTAGAGCTGCACCAGAACGACCCCGTTGTAGGCGAGTAACAGTACCATCGCGATCCAGGCGGCAGCGGGGCGCTCGTGGTACCAGAGCGCCAGAAAGAGAGAAATTGCCGCCTCGGTGAGCGCAAGCGCCCACCGCCCTCGCAGCAGAAGCCGGGGGAACTCCTCGGTCTCCAGAAGCACTAGTGGCCTCCCCAGGCACAGAGTGTCGCGAGGTCTTGGGCACGATCTCCCAGCGCCGCCGGAACCACCTCCAGCCCCTCCGTGAGACGTGGCCATGCATGCGTTTGCAGGCTCTCTTTAATTCTAGGGAGCAGCAAGTCGGCGGCGTGAACGGCCAGTGTCCCGAGTACGATGCGCTCTAAATCGAGCAGCATGGCGAGCGTGGCAAGCGCCGCGCCTAAGTGATCGGCGGCCTGCTCCAGCGCAGCAAGACAGGCAACATCGCCCGCCCGCGCCGCTTCCACCACCGCTTTTCCGCTCGCCGCGCCGCGCCAGCCGTACTCGAGTGCGATCCGAGTCACCGACGGCCCACTGGCATAAGCTTCCAGGCAGCCACGCAGACCGCAGGCGCAGAGTCGGCCCTCATTTCCAGAGACCACGGCGATATGCCCGATCTCCCCGCCCGCACCGCGCCGCCCTCGGTGAAGCGTACCATTTAGAACCAAGCCCGAGCCGATGCCCGTGCCCACGGTGAGAAACGCCATGTTCTGCGTGCCTTGGCCTGCCCCGAAGCGCCACTCCGCGAGCGCCGTGGCATCGGCGTCGTTTTCGAGTTTCACGGGAAGTGCGAGTGCTTCGGAGAGACGCGCGGCGAGCGGAAAGCCCGCACTGCCCCAGCCAGGAAGATTGGGTGCAGCAAAGACCAGGCCCTTGGCAGCATCAGTGGCCCCTCCCACAGAAACTCCGACTCCTTCCAGCGTCTCTGTGCCACGGATTTCTTGGGCGAGCGCCACCAAAAACGCAAAAAGCCCCTTGGCGTCGGCATCGGCAGGGGTGGGCGCGGCGACACGCTTCGCCACCGTTCCGTCCTCGTGCAGCAACAGTGCTGCCGATTTTGTTCCCCCTAAATCAATTCCAAGAATCACGCCGCTCGTATTGTACCCCCTTCGCGGAGCCGCACCCAGAGGGTACCCGGGTCGGCGAAGCCGGGGGGAGGCTGGTAAAATAGCGGCATGACCAAGCTCGCTGTTCAGCTTTACACACTCCGCGACCATCTGACCACCACGGCAGATGTCGCCGCATCACTCAAACGTGTCTCCCAGATCGGCTACCGCGCCGTGCAGGTCTCCGCCGTCAAGGCCTTTGAGACGGAGTTCGATGCCGCCGCTCTGCGCACGATGCTCGATGATAATGGCCTCAAGTGCATCGCCACCCATAGATCCTGGGATAGGCTCTCGCAAAACACCGACGACGAGATTGCGCTGCACCACACGCTCGGCTGCGATTATGTGGCCATCGGGGGGATTCCTCAGCCCTACGGTGCCGACCACGCCGACGGCTACCGGCGCTTTCTGGCCGACTCTCGGCCAGTGATTGAGAAGCTCAAGGCGGCGGGGATTCGCTTCGGACACCACAACCACAGCCACGAGTTTGTACGCGTCACGCCCGAGAAGTCCCAGACACTCTGGGATATTCTGATCGAGGAAGGCGGCCCAGACTACTACCTAGAGGCCGATCTCTACTGGATCTGGCACGCGGGCGTTGACCCGGCGGCGATGATGCGCCGCTGCAAGGGCCGCGTCCCGGTCATTCATCTTAAAGACAAAGAGGTCGTCGCCAAAGACGGCCCCGTGATCGCAGCTATCGGCGAGGGAAATCTTCCCTGGAACACGATTTTGCCCGCGTGTGAAGAAAGCGGCGTGGACTGGTACGCCATCGAGCAGGACACCTGCCGCCGCGACCCGTTCGACTGCCTGCGCTCGTCGTTCGAGTACCTCAGCGTCCGCCTCTAAACGGCGATTTACGCCGCCAGGGACGCGCTGGGTTTGAGGAAGCGGCGCTCCAGCTCAGCGGGCTCCACAGGGGGGCTGAAAAGATAGCCCTGGAAGTGGCGACAGCCGAGGCGGTGAAGAATGTCGCACTGAGCGGTGGTCTCCACTCCCTCAGCGACAACGCTCATCCCGAGATCGTGGGCAAGCTGTACCAGATGTTTGACGAGCATCTGATCGCGTACGCTTCCCACAATAGACTTGACAAAGGAGCGGTCTATCTTCACAACATCGAAGGGGCAGTGCCGCAGATGCGAGAGCGACGAGTACCCCGCGCCAAAGTCATCTAGTGAGAGAGTCACTCCCATTTGTTTAAGGGCGTTCATGACCACCAGCGCCCCCGGGATATCGTCTAGGAGCGCGGTCTCCGTCAGCTCCAGCTCTAAGAAGTTCGCAGAGAGCTTCGTGCGTGCCAGCACCTCGGCTACCTGTGCGGGGAGCTCACGATTACGGAGCTGCTGTGCCGAGAGGTTCACCGCCACTCGGAGCGGACTTCCCGATGCCACCCAGGCAGCAGCTTGTGCGCAGGCGGCGTTGAGGACAAAGTCTCCCAGCGGCTGTATCAGGCCAGTCTCCTCCGCGATCGGGACAAACTTCGCAGGAGAGACGAGGCCGCGCTTGGCATGCCGCCAACGCACCAGGCTCTCGACACCGATCATCCGTCCGCTGCCCACATCCACCTGTGGCTGGAAATAGAGCAAAAAGTTATCGCAGGGCTGTGCACGTGTGAGATCATGGCGGAGATCTGCTTCCAGCTCGAAGCGCTCCTTGGTCGTGCGGTTCATCTGGGGCGTGAAGAAGCGAAAGTCACCTCTTCCCTCCTCTTTGGCGCGGTACATCGCCACATCGGCATTCTTGATCAGTGCGTCCGCATCCTGGGCATCGGTGGGAAAGCGGCTGATCCCAATACTGGCGGAGATCACCAGCTCCTGTCCCTCCATCAAGATCGGCTCCGTGAGGGCTTTAAGAAGGGATTCCGCCATCTTCGCCGCATTGTTGATAATATCGAAGTGGTTCTCCTCACTCATGATCAAGACAAACTCATCCCCGCCAACACGTGCCAGGAGATCTTTCTGCCCGATCGTGGGCAGGAGCCGTCGCCGCACTACGTACTGTAAAAACCGATCACCAAACGCATGGCCTAGCGTATCGTTGATCTGCTTAAAGCGATCCAGATCCATATAGACCGCCACCACCGACGTGTGATTTTTCTGTGCCCGCTCAATAAACAGCTCCAGTTGCTCTCGTAAGCGACGGCGGTTTGAGAGGCCTGTTAGAGGGTCATGGAGTGCTTGTTGGAGCGTGTTTTGCTCACTGTTGCGCCGTGTCTGTGCGCCCGTGATCGCCTCGGCTGCGATGGCAAGGTAGCCCTGCTCCTCAGCGGACCACTGTCGCGGTGCACGGCGGCTCTCCAGAGCAAGATAGCCCCAGAGCTCTCCTTCGATCACCAGAGGGAGAACAAAGAGAGAGAAGATGCCCTGTGTCTCCAGCAGGCGCTTCTCTTCCTCCGGGAAAGTGCTGACTTGGCCCACAATGAACTTCGAGTCCCCTAGTTCCTGAATCCAGCGCGGAAAATTCTTGGAGAGAGGTACATCTATGCGGGCAGGATTATTGATCTGCCCAGCGATTCCAGAGGCACACCACTCCGCAAGGAGGTTCGCATAGTACTCGCTCTGGTCAGAATAGCACTGGCAAAGATAGATTCGATCCGCCCGAGTGGCCTCACCGAGCAGAGGAAGCACTTCTCCTAGTGCCTGTCCCCGGTGATCTGCCAGGAGCAAGCGCTCCAGCTCCACCAGAGCTTTAAGATAGCCCTCGCGATTTTGTTGGTGCTCTTTGGCCTGCTCCTGCTGCTGTCGCGCCGTCGCGATCTCACGTAGCGCTCTCTGGATATGTGCCAGAACAAGAGCAAGGGCACTTCCCAGCGACAGAGCGAGCACTCCGGACAGCACCAGGCTCTTACTAAACAAAGGCACGCGTAGGAGCAAAAAGATCACGAAAAATCCCACTCCTACTAGCGGAGCGACCACAAGCGGCGAGAGCCGCACAACCTCAGTCGCTACTGGGGAAGGGGAGGGCAGGCGGTTCGCCCTGCGTTGTGTTTTCTTGCGTACGGCCATAAAAAGTTAATAAGTTCCTACTGAAACTCTCGTCGTGCGCTACCCTCATCTGGATGCGTAGTGCCCAGAGTGCTGGCCCTTCCGCTGGCCAGAGTGCCCGCAGCCGCATCAGGTCTTTTTCCGTCGTAACAAAGAGTCCTTGCGGTGCTTGTGCAATCAGAGCGAGTGTCTCCTCTTTATTGTAGGTATGATGGTCCCCAAACTCGCAGAATTTTTTCAGAGAGAGCTTCAAAGCCTCCAGTGTGGAACGAAAAGCCTGCCCATCCGCGATGCCGGAAAAAGCAATCGCACTCTCAGCAGTAAGGGCTTCCAGAGTTTTTTGCGCACCGTCGAGCCCCACCCAACCCGTCGGCTCGTGGGTCGCCGTAAAGAGAGCAGCGCGGGGGGCGAAGCGCTGAACCGCTCTTTTTGCACGCTCTAGCTGCTCCGAGCTGACCCGGTCGGCACGGGTGAGGACGACTATCCCGGCGCGTGCCAAATGGAACGGCGGCTCGCGCAGTAGCCCACGCGGGAGCATCCAGCCATTATCAAACGGGCGGCGCGCATCCAGCAGAACAATGTCTAAGTCGCGGTGGAGCTGCCAGAACTGAAGAGCGTCATCGAGCAAGATCACATCGGGGGCGAACTCCGCGCACGCAAGCCTGCCTGAAACCCGTCGATCCCGCCCGACAATCACGGGCACATCGGGCAGAAGCTGCGCAAGCAAAGTCGGCTCATCTCCGGCAACGTCTGCACTGAGCAAGAGCTGCCCATCTCCCCGACTCACAATCTTGGCACCGTCTTCTTTTTCGTGGCTCCCCCCATGCCCCCGCGAGAGCAGCACCACGCGGAGCCCCTGTTCGCGCAGAAGTCGCCCCACGAGCGCCGCCATCGGTGTCTTGCCCGTCCCCCCCGAGCTGAGATTACCAATCGCGATCACGGGCACCGGGAGTTTGTTGCGCTTGCGAATCCCCAGGCGATACGGCAGTAAATACAGCTCCAGCCCCACAAAGTGCAGCACGGAGAGCGGCGTCATCGCCAGCCGCAGAAGCGCCCCCCGCAGGCTTTTCTCCTCTAGTAGCGCCTTAGCGTCCAAGGAGGCTCTCCACAGCGTCAATACACCGTGCCGACACTCCCTGGTTGCGCTCGATCAGCCCCCGCGCTTTTGCTGCATTCTCTGCCTTCTCTTCTCCCGTGAGCGCCAGCCAGCGGCTCACGGCGCTGGCCAGCCCCGCAACATCCCTGACTTGCTCCCCCACACCTTCTGCGATTGCCAGAGCCGCGATATCACGCTGGTTGTTCATATTCGGACCAAAGAGTGCGGGGACACCCTGGGCGAGTGGCTGAAACACACTCTGCCCTCCCCATGGCGCAAGCGAGCCCCCGATAAACGCGATATCGGCAATGGCATAGACACGGCCCAGCTCACCAAATGTATCCAGAATAAGTGTGGGGCCACACTCCCCCTTGCTCCGCTGTGCGGCCCCTGGCAAGTGTGCTCTCACTGTCTCCACACGCTCCAGGTGCCGAGGCGCAACAATCAAGACAAGCTCCGCAAAACGCTCCCGCACACGCATCGCGGCCTCTGCCACCAGTAGCTCTTCGTCGGGGATGCCCTCTTTGCCACCGCGGGTCGAGCCGCAGATCCAGACAGGAGCACCTTGAGGAATCCCTAGCTCCTCGCGCAGCTTAATGCGCTCTTCGGCGCTCAGCATTGTCGCGGACTCATCGAACTTGGTATTGCCAAACACTTGCACTTTCTCACTAGGCGCACCGACCAAACCCGCCCGGCACACGTCCTCGCCCGACTGCATCGCAAAGAGATCCACCCGCGCCAGCCCACTTTTCAGTAAACCCCGCGCTTTAAGCCCGCGCCGCAGGCCTTTGTCCGAGATGCGCCCATTGAGCACCATCACTCTTGCGCCTTGCGTCTTTGCCGCCGCCAGAAAGTTCGGCCAGATCTCCCACTCCATCAGCAAGACCGCATCGGGCCGAATCGCTCGCAGGGCGCGTGACACGGTCCACGGAAAGTCCAGCGGAAAGTACGCCACCGCCGATGCCTCCGCAACGCCTTGTGCCACCTCCCGCCCCCCACGCGTCGTCGTGGTGAGCAGCAAAAACGCCTCCGGGTGGCGCTTGCGCAGCTCTCGCAAGATAGGCTTGGCCGCTATCACTTCCCCAACTGAGACCGCATGTACCCAGAAACATTTTTGCCCCCTGGCGGATAGTGGGGAGAACGGAGATAGCGGTGAAAAGTAGCCGAAGCGCTCGCGCCAGTGCACGGGGTCTTCCTTGCCCGTCGCCAGCCGAAAAAGATAGTAGGCTACGAGTAAGGGCGAGAGTAGAAAAAGAAGGAGGTTGTAGATCACTCGTCACACCAGCCTTGAGCGCTGAGAATCGCGCGAACATCCTCCTGAAGGCGCTGAAAAGCACTCAGGCGCAAAAGAGGGCTGAAGTCATCGGTAAGTTGCGTAATGCGCCGCATTGCAGCAGGAATCTGTTTATTGAATTCATCAAGCCGTCGTCCTCGTTGCTCGCTGGCAGTCCGAAGCGCCTCGCAAAGCACTGTTTTGGGATCGGCAATGTTTTCTAGTTGTGCAAGCGTTGGTAAATTTAATGAGGCACGACTATTTCGGTTTCCTGCGGCTTGGCGTAAAACTCCTGGATCAAAGAGAAGCCAGGCTTCCATCATTCGTACAGGGACAACACCAACACTGGGTAGATCTACTCTCGCCTCAGTAAGAGCTGCCTGAATTTCTTC
>NZ_JAYUPA010000585.1:0-12690 GCF_043760365.1 Armatimonas sp. | reverse complement strand
GCAAGACTTGGCGCTTCTTCTCCGCGCTAGCCGTCTCCCAGAGTATCTCAAACTGCCGCAAGCGCTGGCCCGTCTCGTAGCGCCCCGCCGCCGGATCTTTTTGTTGGCGAAAACTCATACCGTCTCGCCTCGCAGGATTGCAATCAGCACCCGAACCAGTTTCTCGGTGTCATCTGGCACCAGGATACCTCCCACATCTTGCACAATACGTTTCTGCTTGCGATCCAGCCGCCCAAAGCGCCACATATCTCCGATAGAAACTGCACCATAGAGAACCTCAGCCATAGAGTCCGTCCATTGATCCATTGCAATCATCTCGGCACAGAGCTGGCTAAAGCCCCGTGCCGTGTCTGCCTGCTTGGCCTCCACGACAATCAAATTACTCTTAGACTGCACAAGATAATCAAGTGCTCCTTTAAGCTGGCTGTTCACCTGAAGTACAAATTCAGAGAAAATGTCGGCGTGAATATAGCGTGCCACTTCGCTCAGTATGGGAGCAATCACAAACTCGCGGCGTGGTGTCTCCGTCCCAAACCCAAAGTGACGCAGCGAGTACTCCAATCTCTCTTGCAAGCTTGGCAGCCAGATAAGAGTATCATCAGCGAGTGGCAAGACCAAGTGATCTACCTCAAAACCATACCCAAACGCCTCAACAAGCTGCTTGGGAATCGCGGTGAGCTTGTAGTAATCATGGAAACCACGAACCGTGGTAGGCAGTTTAAGTTGCATCGTCTCTCCTACTTGTTTGGCGCAGTCGGCTGGATTTTTGCGCTCCACTCTAGCATTCGCCGGAGCGGAACTTCGGACTTCAGGCGCAGCGCCTCGTCCATTTGAAGCTCCGGTTGGCCGTCTTTGAGGCAGAGGTAGAGTTTCTCCAGCGTGTTCAGGCGCATGTACGGACAGCTCGCGCAGGTGCAGCCGGAGTTGGGCGGGGCGCAGATAAACTCGGCGTCGGGGCGGGCTTTTTGCATCTGGTGGAGAATCCCGACCTCGGTGTTCACCACGAACTTCTTGTGCTCGGGGTGCGTTTTGACATAGTTGAGGAGCGCCAGTGTGGAGCCAATAAAGTGGGCTTTGTCCAGAACCGCTTCCTCACACTCCGGGTGGGCGATCACGGTGGCGTCGGGGTGGGCGTTGATGAGAAGCGCGAGGCGGCGGGCGTTGAACTGCTCGTGGACGATGCAGAAGCCTGGCCAGAGAATCATCTCCCGGCCTGTCTGTTTCTCGACCCACTTGCCCAGATGCCGATCCGGGCCAAAGACAATCGGCTGGTCTTTGGGGATCATAGCGACGAGCTGCGCGGCGTTGCTACTGGTCACAATTAAATCGCTCATCGCTTTGACTGCCGCCGACGAGTTGATGTAGTTGACGACATAGTGCCCTGGGTACTGTTTCAGCCACTCGCGATACACATCGGCGGGACATCTATCGGCGAGCGAGCAGCCTGCATCTAGGTCTGGCAAATAGACGGGCTTGCTGGGGTTGAGGATCTTTGCCGTCTCCGCCATGAAGTGCACACCGCAGAACACAATGCAGTCCGCCTCGGTCTTGGCCGCCGCCTGCGCCAGTGCCAGCGAGTCGCCCACAAAGTCCGCGAGGTCTTGGATCTCGGAGTCCTGGTAGTAGTGGGCTAAAATAACCGCGTTTTTCTCTTTTTTGAGCGTGAGAATCTCCGCGACTAAGTCCAGCGACGGGTCAATCGCATTGGCGCGAGCGGTCAAGTCATACGGGTTGGGCTGGTGCATGTCCCGCACCAGAGTCAGGTTCTTCATGCCTTATTGTACCCGCCCCTCGCCTTTCTACCAGACCGGCATCACATCCTACCAGCCCGGCATCGCATCGTGGACGAGCAGGCTAATCTGGGTGTACCGATCCAGGAGGAGCGCCACTCCCCGCTCGCCCCAGGGGAAGTATCGGTTACTGTAGTAGTGGTAGGTGATGCTCTGGGTGTAGGGTAGCACCAGCCGCCCCCGCTCGACAAACGCGCTGCGGTCAATCCCCTTGAGCGCCCCCATAAAACCATCCCCCTCCATCTGCAGGTAGGGCCGTCCTCGTGCCACACGATCCTGGGGTACGGAAGATCCGCCAAAGGGACGACTCTTGAGTTCGGCTCCGGTTGCGGCATCGTAGATGCTGGCGACGCCAAAGAGCAGCCCCTGGTCGTAGGTTCCCAGCGGCCAGTTGACCAGAGTTCCCTCCCCAAAGCCCTCCGGCCCTATTTCCACGCGATAGCCGGAGCTCACGGAGGAAATGTAGGCCAGCCGCCCCTCGTCATCGGCGCTGATCCCGTTGACATTGCCCAGGTCTGCCTGGAGCACTTGCAGTGTCTTTGGCCGCGCCACCGTGCCATCGAAGATACGGACATCGTCGCGTTTAGAGCCCCCGTTCCACGACCAGGCGACCATGACACGGTTCGATGCCCCTGGAAGCGGCCAGAACCCTGGCTCAACGATTCCCCCGACCTCAAACGTCGGCACCGTCAGGCTCTCTCGCAGGGTCATGTCGTCGAGGGTTAGCCGCCGGATGGCGTTCTGCCCCACCGCGTAAAAATAGAGTGCCTGGCTATCGGGTGTCAGCACGATGTCCCGCACCCCACCGGCCACGGTGACACTTGCTCCCAGGCCGCTCTGGGTAGGATCCAGAGCCACAATCTGATCCTGTTTCTCCCCGCGCACCCCCCAGAAGACGCGGCGCACGGTGTCCCAGACGAGCTCTTTGAGCGGAAGCTGGCTCATTCGAAAACCATCCTGGAACGGCACCAACCAGGCGACATCCACGGATGTGGGGACGCTCACTATCCCATCAACCCGCACACGTACCTTTGCGGTTCCCACACGAAGGCCACGAAATATCCCCGGAGCGGCTTCCCGCTGCAAGACATCTTGCCCCTCAACGACCTCAAACACCCCGAGAGCGCTGGGCATCGCCAGGAGATTGCCATCGCGATCTCGTGCCGTGTAGGCCAGCTCGCGGGTTCCCTCCAAAGGGATTCCCTGCCCGGGCGTGACGGCGACCGAGGCGAGAAACCCCTCCACAGCGACATCCGGGAGCGTGCCACCAGGTGCCTTGAGCTCCACCTGCCCCAGCGCCACCGCAACCAGGATCTTGCTAGAGTCACTCCAGCCAAACGTGGGGTTGTTGGCGTAGTAGAAGCGAACCGTCAGCTCCACCGCCCCTACGGGAAGCTCCAAAGGCAGCTCCAGGGGAAGCTCGACACCAATGGTGGCAGGCGGTTCCGGCCGCGCTCGGTTTATGGAGACACTTAGCTCCGGTAGCACGAGCGAGCGGACGCGAATCTCCACGTAGTTGGCCGATGCCGGGCCTTCCAGGGCGCGGGTTGCTGTGGCCCACTTGATGGTCACACGAGGGCGAACACGAGGCAGCGTGGCAGGATCCATGGGAGTGCCGCCACCACAACCGGTGAGAGTAAGTCCGGCGCTACCGAGCAATAACGTTTTACGCGAGAGAGGCATGGTACGTGAGGAAGCCATGACGAGATTTTACCGTATCAGAGGCGCTGACCGATACCGTGCGTGGTGACAATTACCTCTAGCCGGAGCTTGGACTTGCCGGCTGGCAGCCGAACCTGAAGGTCTTTTTTGAGATTGTCAATTTCCAGAATATCTTTGTCCTCTTTGAGTTTAGAGTAGGTCACGTCTTTGCTGAACGTTGGCTTCTTTCCTTGGGAAACTGACGCCGTAAAGTGATAGAGTTCCCGTCCCTCCGCCTTCACCTGGACATCCATTACAGACTGGCCATTCGTGCCGGGAATATCTTTGGTGGTGAGAGTGAGTTTCTTTGCGCTAAAAACAAGGGGCACAGAGAGTTCTTTGCCCGTGGTCTCCGTTCGGATAACATCAATCAGAGTCTTGCGGACAATATCGTAGGTCACTCTCTTGGTATTTCCCGTGGTCCGTTTCACGTCCGCGTGATTATCAATTTTATCGTAAGACATCCCCGCGCTGGGGTTCTTCTGAAGCTCAGTGAAGCCGAACCACTGCCCCGGTGCACTTCCGCCTGCGGTCATATTCGACGTTGTCGTGGTAGTGGTGGTGGTCGTCGTCGTGGTTTCTCCTGACGTATCCGTGGTCGTGATTTTCGTTTCCTATGTGTTTACTTTACGCGTTTTGGCGGCGGCGGATGATCCAAATCAGCCCCCCCGTGGTGAACAGAGCAATGCTACCCGGCTCGGGAGCAGAAGCTCCCCCGACCGTTGTGAGCGTGAAAACAGCGCCCGTGCTGTCAGCGAAAAAGCTGCCTTTATTACCCACAACAAAGTCAACAGTGTCACCTGCTGTGAGGGCCAGCGTGGAGCTAAAAGTGGGATTTGTGTTCGTGGTTGGGGCAAAAAACAGCGGTACTCCGGCATTGCTATTTCGCAAGACACTCAGATCCGTATCGCCAATATCGCCCACCAGTCCCTGCGCTAAAATGCTGTAGTTGGCGGTGCTGGGAACGGTGAAGCGCAGCACGAAATACTCAGAAGACCCAGGGTGCACCAACAAAAAACCTGTTGGAACACCGTTGACGGGGACTCCTGTGTTGTTTCGCAAAATCGTAGGGGTGCCTGAGTTCTGAACTATACTATGTGTCCAACGTGGTAGTGTCGGGGAAGAGTCTGCCGTATCAAAGAGAGTGAGCGCTCCCCCCAAAGTCGTGGTGAACCCATAGCTCCATTGCCCATTGGGGTTACCATTCGTACTGGAGAAGTCTGTAGTTGCATTAAAAGTCTGGGCTTGTGCCGTAGCACCAAGTAGGAACAGCCCTAGCGTGAGGGCGGTTAGAGAAAGTCGTTTCATTTTTCTGTATCCTTTTCGTGTTCGTGATTGGAATGGACACAGCTTAGCGTGGGGCGGTAAAAAAATCGTAAAAGTTTGCAGTGAGATTTTACGCTAACAACTCCCGGCGGGAGTGTTTGATCGGTAGCCGAGCCTCGACGTGGAGCAGAATTTCCTCCACGGAGAGAGTGCGGCCTTGCTGCCAGAGATGCTCCGCACGCTGCACCCCTAGGGCTTCGTCGGCGCGTGACCGGAGCTGGACAAGTAGCACCTGATCCTCGGGAGATAGAGGCCGCGCGAGATCCTCCCAGAGTGTCATGGCGCTGCCCATCGTGAGCAGCACAATGTCCCACTCCTCCCAGGCGCTGTAGAGTCGTGCTAGATACCAAAGTGGAAAGTGTGTTCCCAGCTTGGCCCGCAGCGCGTGAAACATTCGAGCGGCGTCCAAGTAGGCGGCGCGTGCGCGTAGCTCATCGCCGAGCTCCTCCGCCGTGCACCCCAGGCTGTGGGTGACACGCGCCAGCAGCATGCGTAGCCCAAGCTGGCGGGCTTTTTCCTGGCACTCCTCTAAAAGTGTCAAGGCTCCTGGCGCATCTCCAGACATCATGGTGAAGTGGGCACGCTGGTAGAGAATATCCGCCAGAATGCTCTCGCGCCCTGAAGTGCGGGCCATTGCCTCCGCCTCCACTAAGAGCGGCCCCGCCTTATCCATTTCTCCACTCTGGATCAGAAGTGATGCCAGCATATTGCAGGAGCGAGCAATCCCTGCTGTATCGTCTACGTGGCGACGGATCACAAGGGCTTGCTCGTGGCGCTCTCGTGCCAGCTCGGGGAGGCGCTGCAGCTCAGCGAACCGCCCTAGATGATACAGCGCCAGCGCCTCCAAGCCGGGCTGCTGGGCCGCCTGAGCCAGCAACAGTGCCTCGCTCAGGTGCTCCTCTGCCACAAGCTGGTTGCGCTGCTCCAGCAGAATTGCCCCAAGATGTATCCGCAGCTCCGCCCGGACAGTCTCAGTCAAGCCAGGCAGGGCCAGTGCTCTTTCCAGCCAGAGCGTCGCCTCGGCGTTGTGGCCACGCAGGTTGAGAAAGAGCTGGAGCCCGAGCAAAAGCGCCGCGGCCGCAGCCGCAGCGCCAGAGCTAAATCCACGCTCCAGTGCCTGCCGAATATTTCCTAGCTCCGCGTCGCAGCGCGTGAGATAGCTTCCCTCTGTCTCGCGTTCACGCCTCTCGATGGTCTGTGCGCACCAAACGTAATGCGCGACTTCATGAGCGTGCTGCTCCTCAGGCGGACTCAAGCGAACCGTGAAGCGGCGTAGGCTCGCCAGAAGCTCGAAGCGCTCGCTGCCACTGGAGACAATCAGCGACGCTTCGGTGAGGGCGAGCAGCTCCCCCAGCGTGTCGTCGGTCGGACAAATGGCCTCGACAGCGTCCAGTGTCCAGCCCCCTCGAAACACCGTCAGGCCACGCAAGAGCCCCTGCTGGCTCGGAGTCAGACGCTCGTAGCTGCTGAGAAACACGGCCTCGACGCTCCAATGGCGCTCGGGTAGGGTCGTGTCACGGCCTGTGAGGAGCCTGGCAAACTCTCCTCGCTCCAGCCGCTCACGCATCTGGGTGGCAGAGAGCGCACCAGCCCAAGCGGCACAGAGTTCGATGGCGAGGGGCATCCCTTCCAGGAGCGCACAGAGCTGTTCCACCTCAATGCTATCAGGAAAATCAAGCCGCACTCGGCGAGCACGATCCAGAAACAGCGGCACCGCACCCCCACGAACTGGCAGTGTCGGCACCACAAAACGGTACTCCCCTTGCCCTCCGAGGACCTGCCGTGATGTCACGACAAGACGAAGCTGTGGCAATCGGCTCAGGAGGAGCTGACAGAGCGGTGCAAGCGCCGCCGTCTCCAGATGCTCCGCATTGTCTAGTACCAGCAGTGTCGGGCAGTCTTTCAGGAAACCACAGAGTGCCTCCAGCGGGTTTTGACTTGCGGTGAGAGGCAGTTGCACGGCGACGGCAATTGCCCCAAGAAGCTGGCTAACACTCTGCAGCTCAACCAGCGAGACAAAATACAGATCATCGAGATCTCGCTGGCGTGCGGCCTGAACTGCCAGGCGCGTCTTGCCCATTCCCCCCGGCCCGATCAGCGTGATCCACCGCTCCGTCTTGAAGAGATCCCCCAGAGCGGCCAGCTCCGCCTCACGCCCCACAAAGCGCGTAAGGGAGTGAGGAAGCCTCACTTGCCGCTCACGCCAGCGGACATTCTCAGGGCAGGCAGTGTCTTTGAGCGCATTGAGCCGCTCCCGTTCCGTGACAATCCCGTCTTCGTAGTACCCCGGCAGCAGCTCCCCCCGCCAGAGCACCTCGGCCTCACGCAAACGCCCCTGCTGGATCAGCGCCTCCCACTCACCAACATCGGTCTGCACCACGCCCGGGCAAAATCGAATCCCGAAGTGACTCGCTTCAAAAATCGGGCCGAGCTGCTTACGAAGCAGCGAAAGGGCCTGTTTGAGGCTATTGCGACTGCTCTCAAACGGCGCATCGGGCCAGAGTTGCGCGGCCAGCTCCTCGCGGGGTTGGTTCAGGTCAGGACGCAGCGCCAGCAGAGCCAACAGTGCGGTTGCCTTACGGGCAGGAAACTGAGTGATGAGGATATTCTCCCCCAGTACCCGAAGTCCGCCCAACAGCTCCACCCTCCAGAGAGTCACTTGCTCGCCCTTGATGTTGATGGCTCGAAGCGGATCTCAATCTCCGGAGTGGGCGAGGGCGACGGGTGGGCGTAGCGCTGATCCATCAGATACAGAAACTCCCCGATGGTACGGATGCCGTGCCAGCCCATGGCGGAGACCAGAAGTATCAGGGCAATGAACAGGCGCAGGCTCATGTGCTGGCTCGCTTTGGGAGCCCCCCGGTAGCGGGCACTCAGCCGTACCGTCGTGGGGAGCGGTGGCAGTTTTTCCTCTTCATCCATCTCAACTTCAATATACAAGATTTTCCAGGATTTTCCCGATGATTTGGTGAAGAGAGGCATAACGAATGCAGCGACGAAGATTTATTCTAGGGCTGATGTTTCTGGAGGCAGGGTGTATGGAGCAGCAAAGCTTGGAGTGGCGCAGCGTGCGCAGTGAGGATACTGAGGGCAAGGGCTGGGCCACAACAGCCGCCCCTTTTGATCGCCTGCCCACGCACGCTCAGGCGAGCGTCCCACCGTCGGTGTGGAATCTTGCGCACCATAGCGCCGGGATGTGCTTTCGATTCGTTACAGCCAGTGCCCAGGTTGGGGTACGTTGGTCCGTGGGCGGCGAGCTCGCGATGCCGCACATGCCCGCAAGTGGGGTTTCCGGCGTGGACTTGTACGGGCGTGATGCGAAGAGCCGCTGGCGCTTTATGGGGGTCGGACAGCCACGCCAGCAAGTGGGCAACCAGGTGATCTTTCCGGGCGCAAGTGGCGGGCCGCGCGAATTTCTTCTCTACTTCCCGCTCTACAACAGCACCGCACGAATCGAAATAGGAACGGTGTTGGGAATGCCTCTGTTGCCACCGCCACCGCGCACGCAAAAACCCATTGTCTTCTACGGGACATCTATTACACAGGGCGGGTGCGCCTCCCGACCCGGTATGGCGTTCACCGCGATTACGGCGCGCACGCTGGAGCGTGCGCACATCAACTTAGGGTTCTCCGGCAATGGCAAGATGGAGCTGGCTTTGGCGGAACTTCTTGGGGAGCTGGATGCATCGGTGTTTGTGCTGGACTGCCTCCGCAACATGAGCGAGGACTTAGTGCGCGAGCGCATGGAGCCGTTTCTACGCCGCCTGCGTGAGAAGCGCCCCACCACGCCGATTTTGTGCGCCGGAGATGCGTTTTTGGACAACCCCGCAGAGCCCACGCGTAGCAAGCTCACCCGTGAGGCCGTCGAGAAGCTCACCCGCTCAGGGATTCCGAATCTGCACTATCTGCCGATGCGCGGGGCGTGGGGCGACGATGGCGAGGGCACCGTGGACGGTGTCCATCCCACGGATCTGGGTATGTCACGTCAGGCCAGTGTTTTCGTGAAAGCACTTCGCAAGCTCGTCTAGATGCGCATGACAATCAACCACTTAAATATCGTCGTTGCCGACATGCAGCGCAGCTTGGATTTCTATGTCGGCCTACTCGGGATGCACCAGACCTTCGAAGTCACGCTTCACGGCCCGTGGCTGGAAGAAGTGACGGGCTGCAACGACGCCCGCGCCCACTGCGTCTTTGTGGTGCCCGATGGCGGCGGCTGTCGTCTGGAGCTCTTGCAGTACTTGAGTCCACAAGGTGCGGCGCTCACGCCCAATGCACAGCCTCATACACAAGGTCTACGCCACTTCGCACTGGAAGTCACGGATCTCGATGGGCTGTACAAGTCACTCAGCGCAACCGGTGTCCGCTTCGTCTCCCCACCCGTCACCGTTCCCTTTCGGATTGTCGAGGGCATCCAGAAACGCCTCTGCTACTGCCACGACCCCGATGGCGTGATTGTCGAGTTCTGCGAACACTTGCGAAGCTAAAAAACCTTGCGAAGCTCCACAGAGCACGATACAATTCTCCCTGCATTCGTGGCGGGTGTAGCTCATTTGGTTAGAGCGCCAGGTTGTGGCTCTGGAGGTAGCCGGTTCAATCCCGGTCATCCGCCCTCACAAAGAACAACGAAGTTATTGTCTGCCTAGACGGCAGACTTACTCAAACGCGACGAGTTTCCCCCGAGCGAGCAAATAGAGCCTTCCCCCACTTCCTAAGGCAAAGCGCCCCAGTTGGTTAAGAGATCCCCCGCCGATTAGAGCATCGAAGGAATATTGCCACTTTATGGCACCGGTGCTGGCATTCAGCGCCAGGAGATTGCCGCTACGGTCTCCCGTAAAGAGCGTATTGGCCCCGTCCACCAGAAGAGTACCCGGCGACGTCCGATTGTCCGTGCTGGAAACAAACGGGGTGCGCCAGCGCTGCTGCCCTGTCGTTGCATCGTAGGCCGTGATGCCGGTCCCATTGTCTAGGGCAAGGATCGCCCCGTCCGCTCCTTCCGCGACAAAGTTCGCTCGCTGCTGGACGAACCAGAGATGCTCTCCTGCCGCGCTGATGCAGTGCATCTGATCTCGATTGGGAGGCGGTGGATTTCCGTAGTAGTAGTTTCCGACGACGGTGTTTCCGTCGCGAGTGAGCAGCGGGCCACTGAGGGTTCGGTAGCCCTGAATCGTGCGTTCCCAGACCAGCGCACCCGTGCGTGGGTCCAGCTTACGCACCTGCGGATAGTCGCCGCCATCGCTAGAATACGTCTGGACGGTGCCCGCAGCGGGCGTCATCACACCATAATTTCTCTCCGTACTGGCAACGGTGGACCAAAGGAGCTTCCGCGTCTTCGTATCATAGGCGAGAAGTTTTCCGTTCCGGTCCATCACATATAAAATCCCATCCTCTCCAAGATTGATGGGAATGAGCATGGGATTGAACGAAAACGTACCGTCGATTTGATAGATCTTCTGACCCGTCGCAGCATTCAGAGCGAAGATCCCTGATGTCGTGGAAGTGTAGAGCGTCCCATCATCGCCGAGCAGCGTCGCGCCGCCGACCACGTTGTTTGGAAACACGGTGTGGCTCCAAAGAGTCGCGCCACTTGTCGGATTGAGAGCAAGTTGGGTTCCGGCAAGTGTCGCGATATAGACAGTGCCGTTGGTGCCCACCACGGGCGATGTGTACCCGCCCACCTCTATACTCCAATGAACGCTCCCCTGAGCGACACTGCCCGAGCCGCGCGCCGAGTTACGCCCGTCTCCTCCAGCAATCGGCCAGGTCGTGTGTGCCAGCCCCACGCCGCCACCAGGCTGGACACCCGAATCAATGGTGATATTGGCCTCACCGAAGACAGCGGCCTGTGTCTCAGTTAGCCGGACACGCACCACCCCTGCCGCGCGGGCGCTGAGCAGCCCGTCGGCGGAGAGGCTCGCAAAATCGCTGCCTGAGACAAGCTGCCAGGTAAGTGCCCCCCCTGGCAGGAACACCGCCTTCCCGTCCGGATCCAGTGCCCTCCCCGTAAGCGTGAGACTCTCACCCGGTTTGAGCTGGAGCGGCTGTCCGAGAATCTCGATAGTGCGAATCGTGGATGCAAGTGTCAAGCGCGCCGACCCGATTTCGTCGGGGCGCACCTCCACCGTGGTAAGTGCCGAGGCCACCGTACTTCCAAAACCATCTTTCAGTCCCCGAGCTGTGCCCGCTAAAACATAGGTACCTATCGGCAAGAGCTCCGCAAAACTCACGGACTGCGTGGCGGGTTTAGAGTCGGGCCGGTTTACGAGCAGCGTGTAGCGCGTGCTGGGAGTGTCTTGTTTATAGAGTTCGAAGACGAGGCTTAGGGCATAGGCGGGAATATAGCGGGAGGCCGCTTTATCACTATCAGCAGCATCCGGCCAGGTGATAGTCAGGCGAACACGCCCACTAACAGCATCTTTGGGATGCCCTCCCCCACAACCAGTAACCACGCTCACGAGTAGTGCATTGCCGCTAAGCGTCACAAACCGTCGGCGTGTGAGTGCGTTTTTTTGGATCTTATTGGACATCGAAGTTCACTCCGTTTCCGAGTTCAGAAAGTGGCATCAGCGCCGGAAGAGACATTTGCGTTAGGTTCTTAGGACTTGTTGAACGCATGGGAATAAAGCCCGGCCCGCTACACAAAAGCTGCGCCTCGGTGATCTGAGGAATCACAGCAACACTCGAGTTGGCCTCTCGTCGCAAAAGTAAACTAAAGCTGGAGCGTGTAAATACCAAGTCATCACCATCCACTCTGGGGCTGAGATTGGTGGCGTTTCGCTGGAAGTACTCATGGATGAGTGTAGCAGTAGCTCGGGAGAGTGTGTCGAATGTGCGCGGCAACGCGAGAGCAGCGCGATCCCCTTGGAGAAACGCTCGAAGGCTCGCCGCATCCCCGACAGCTCGCTTGCGAGTGAACACAAGCATCCCCCCCGTAGGAACCGTCAGCCGACTGATACTCAAGCCCGCAGTAGCAAGCTGATCGTGCTCGATAGTGCCAGAGGGCGGGAAGTTACCATCCCCCGAGGGAATCTGACCACACCGATCACGACCGTTGCGGATATCACACTCCAGCTCGGCAATATTGTCGTCAAGCCCACACTGCTGGTAGTTTGGGAAGCGCAAGTCACAGCGAACTTTGCGGGAGCGGGAGCGGCTTGCTTCGGGCGCTTGCTCCAGCGTGTTCAAGCACGTCGTCAGAGCGGCGAGGTTGGCTTGGAGGCTATCCGTGATGCTCCCAAAGACGCTTACCACCACATTATTGGGGTTTGGCACGGTGGACGCCGCCACGCGCAGAAGCAGATACATCGTGCTACTGAGAGCTCGGGTACAGGCAAACGCCTCAACTGCCGCTGCCGCGAGCACTTGCCGGACGGTGCTTGCCATTTCCGTTGTAAACGGGGGGCGCAACACGTCAAAATTCGGGGCACGGAGCCAGGCTGCCAGCTCCCCGACATTTTGTGTGTCCACGAACGGCTCGATAAGCGTGGTGAGAAAAGCGCAGCTGCTCGGAGACGTCGTATGAGGACCAAAGGGAAGCCGCCCGATCCGCCCTGATAAGTCCGCGAGCACAGTGTCGAGCGCCACGCCCATGGCGTTTGTGGGAAGCCGATCTGCGACGATAAAGACACCACCGGTTGCATGCGCGAGCCTGTCACCCCAAAGATTGAAGCGCTCGGCGAAGACAGCATAGGCGGTGCTCTTTTGTTCGGCGGTTGGGGCACTTTGAATTAATCGGCGAAACGAAGCCACTCCCGCGCTCTGCGCCAGTGAGAGAGCCAGTCCAAGAGACTGGGCGCTATGGAAAAAGTGACCTAGAACGGCAGCGTTCCACTGGGGATTATCAACCCGAGAGGCGCCCGCTAGCCGGTTTCCC
>NZ_JAYUPA010000584.1:0-1537 GCF_043760365.1 Armatimonas sp. | reverse complement strand
CCTTTCAGCTCTCCAAAGAGCGGGCTCGGCTCCAGAAGCGCGTCGCCGCCCTTGAGGAAGAGATCAGCAAACTAGAGACCGCGCTTGCCACGGTTGAGTCTGCACTGGCATCGGGCTTAGGTGATGCCATCGCGCAGGCAGCGGAGCACACGCGGCTCAGCAATGCACTGGAAGCTAGGATGGACGAGTGGGAGCAAACCGCCGCCGAAGCTGTTCAGTAGTGGGTAGCGAGGCGCTTGACAAGCTCGTCACGCACCCGTGGCCCGAGGGCATCGGAGGCGTGGCGCAGAATCGCAAAAGATGTCGCCTCACCGTCACGTAGAAACGCTCCCACATACCATCCTAAAGCTCTCCCCTCTTTGCCCTTTTCCGAGGAGCCCGTCTTTCCCCAAAGCTGAACATCGCCATCCACGGGGTAGGCAAGGCATTTCTTTACGGATGTCTGAATCGGAGCGGGGAAGGGCCAGGTGCCCGCGCTGAGCCGCTGCATTACCAAAACATGCTCCATCGGTGAGATGGTGATCGTGCCGTCGTGCCAAGCGCTTGCAGGAGTCTTGCCGCTCCAGCCGCTGCCGTAACCGAGCTTCTTTACTCCCGCACGTAGCCGCTCTGCCCCTAGCTTTCGTGCCACTTCCTGAAAATACCACTCCGACGACGTTTCTAGTGCCGTCCGCAAGCACAGATCCCGATCCCACTCGACGCGCCCTGACTTCTTGCCCGAAAACTTCCAAATCTCCTCGGTACTTTTTACGAGCTTTGCCTCCAGTGCGAGGTGTGCCAAGACGATCTTAAAGGTCGAGCACGGCACGACACGCTGATCCAGACCGGTTCCCCAGCGGGTAATCTTGCTCCCTTTGATTGTCATCGCTCCCCCACCCACGCCGGGGAAATCTTTGTCGAATAGCTCACGCATGATTGTTATTCCTTCCGCCTCAAGAATACGGTGCGAACGAGCGCTTCCGCATCAGCTCAAGGCGGAGCTTTATCTACTCCCAAGCAGTAGCTGGCGCACCCCGCTCCGTCCGCCGGCATCCAGTTTCCGGATTAAATCCGCAGCGTGCGTCTTGACCGTTTTCTCGGAGATACTCAGTTTTTCTCCAAGCTCGGCATAGGTCAGTGGCTCGATAAGCAGCAGCGCAATCTCACGCTCGCGCTGGGTCAGCCCAGCCAGTGGGTCGTTTTGCGTAGTCTGGGCGATCAGAAGCTCCGCCGTCTCGGTCTGGGCTTGGGCAATGGTCTGGCAGAGGCGCTCCAGCGGCTCTTGCAGCTCAGGGTACGCAAGTCGCAGCGCCTCAGTTTGGCGACGGAGGCGGCGCAGGGTTTGTGTGACGGGTGGCTCGCAGGGCTCGGCCCCTCCAAAGCGCTTGCGCCGCTCCTGGTCTTCTCGCTCTCTTGCAAGTGCCGTTACCAGAATTTCGGCGAGTCCTTCGAGAAACCGGCAAGTTTCGTCGTCGTAGACACCTTCGGTGTAGGAGAGCATCGAGATTACCCCGATCACACGGCGACTCCCGCTCTCGATCAGCGGCGTGACAATCCC
>NZ_JAYUPA010000583.1:0-4325 GCF_043760365.1 Armatimonas sp. | reverse complement strand
AACGGCCTTCGTAGCGAAGCCTGCGACGCTCTCCGGTCCCGCCGCTCCAACCGGCGGGACTATCCCCTCGTGGTCACCGAGCGCCCAATCAGCTCCTTGAGCACGCTGATATCGTCGAGATGCTCTGTCACGGGGGCGTCACTAACTTTTGTTTTGAGTTCCATGACCATAAGACTACCCCCTCCACAGGGTTTCCGGAAAGCGTGTACAATTGGAAAGATGCAAGGAATTACACTCCGGGCGGTGCTGCTCGGGGCATTGCTGGCGGCGGTCAACGCGGTCTGGGTGACGGCGGTCGAGGTGCGCTACTACATTCTCGACGGCTCATCATTGCCGCTCTTTGTCACACCCATTTTCTTGTTGCTGCTACTGGTGGTGGGCAATACGTTTCTCGGAAAGCGAAGACTGCGCCAGGAGGAGCTACTCACGGCGTATCTGATGGCGGTGATCTCCAACACCTTCGCGGGCCACGACATGCTCCAAAATCTCTTTGGTGTGATCACGCACCCGTACTATTTTGCGGCGCAGAATCACTGGCAAGAAGTCTTTATTGAGAAGCTCCCCGCCGGGCTGTTTGTTCGCGATGAAGCGGCGCTGAACGCCTGGTACCGGGGCAATATCCCACTGGAGCGCATGCCGGGGTTCCTGGTTCACTGGATCGTGCCGCTGACTCTCTGGGGATTGTTCTTTTTGACGCTCACAGCCCACTTTCTCTGTATCACGCTGCTTGTGCGCCGTGCCTGGACCGAGAGTGAGCGCCTTGCCTTTCCCGTGATCCAGCTCCCGCTCGCCATGACGGAGCCTAGTGGCCAGCTCTTTAAGCAGCCGCTGATGTGGGCAGGCTTTGGGCTGGCGTTTCTGATTGGGCTCGTCAACGGCATTCACGAGCTCTATCCTCAAGTCCCGAATGCGCCCTGGATTAAGCTCTACGATGTGGGGCAGTTCTTCACCGCGCAGCCCTGGGAGGCGATCCGCAGCTACGGGATGCAGACCTCGCTCTACCCATTCGCTATTGGGCTGGCCTACTTCATCCCGCTGGATCTGGCATTCTCGTGCTGGTTTTCGTATCTGCTGGCACGCGGCTACTTCGTCTTCGGGCGCTTTGCCGGGCTCGATGGTCCCAGTGCGGCGCAGGGCTGGCCCTTTCTAAAAGAGATTAGCTCCGGGGCGTGGCTGGGCGTGGCGGCAGCGATTCTCTGGGCGAACCGTCGGCATTTGACAGCGGGCTTCGATGCTGCCTTTGGCAAGGGAAAGAAAACCGGCGAGGCCCGCTGGGACAGAGCGGCGTGGCTGGGACTGGCCCTCACCGGAGCATTACTCGCTTGCTGGAGTGTCTTTTTGCTCAACATGAGTCCGGTCGTAACGGCGGGCTTTTTTCTTGTTCTCATGGCGCTCTCGCTGGCGATCACGCGGGTACGGGCGGAGTTTGGGACACCGCATGAGATTGTGTTTGTGAAGCCTGCCGACATGCTGGTGACGCTCTTTGGAACCCGTGCGCTGGGCGATGTCAATCTCATCGGGATGCAGGCGATGTACTGGTTCAACCGGGGCTATCGCTGCCACCCGATCCCCAATTTTCTGGAGGGTATGAAGATGACCGAGGGCCGCAAGATGGGGCTGGCACGCCTCATCGGGGTCTTTGCAGTGGCGGCGCTAGTCTCGCTTGTCACTACCTACGCCGCCAACTACATCGTGACGTATGATGCCGGGGCACAGGGCAAGGCGACGGGTTATAAAGTGTGGGTAGGGCGCGAGTCGTTCGATCAGCTCAGCTCCTGGATCAAGACCGGGCAGCCTGCGGGCTCAACCAATCTCTACTTCTTTCTCGGTGGCCTCGCCGTTGTTGGGGCGCTCGCCGGGCTGCGCAATGCGTTTGTTACCTGGCCCTTTCATCCGACAGGCTTTGCACTGGGAGTCAGCTACGCCATGAACTACTTCTGGCTCTGCGTCTTCGTGGCCTGGTTCACCAAATTACTGCTCATCCGCTACGGCGGCATGACGGCCCACCGCCGCGCCATCCCGTTTTTCCTGGGCCTGATTCTGGGCGACTACACCGTTGGGGCGCTCTGGAGCCTGCTCTCGTTGCTCCTCGGGCAAGCAACCTATAAAATCTATATCTGAGGTTAGTAATCCGTGTTCCTAAATCATAGTACAATCAGGCCATGCACTTTTTTCAGAATGCAAAACCGACCGAGATTGGGCCGACGCATCCCCTGCGCAAGCCGTTGTTAGACGCACTGCGACCCCGTATCGAAGCCGATCTCAAGCAAAAAGTGCTCTTTCGAGTTACCAAGTTGCGCGTCCTAGGCGACCTTGCTTTTGTGGTTTGTGAGCCGCGCACGCCCGCCGATAAGCCGATTGACTTTAAGAAAACGCGCTATAAATCCGAGATTGAGCAGGGCTTCTTTGACGGCCCGACAACCTATGCGCTTCTGAAGAAAGTCAAAGGGAAGTGGAAAGCCGTCGAGCACGTCACCGGGCCAACCGATGTCGCGTGGTCGAACTGGGCGGGGCCGCCGCACAACGCACCGAAATCTCTGCTGGGCCTTCCAGAGTAGCTAGCCACCAATTAAGAGCTTGGCGAACGGGGCACGCTGGATGAGATAGATCGCCAGTGTGCTGAAGCCTAGCAGCACCGTGACTGTAACCGGCACCCCGACAGCGGGGCCGTGCCAGCGGTTGCTCAGTCCGCTCTGGGCAAGCTCTTCAAGCAGATAGGGGTGGATCAGATAGATCCCCAAAGAGAGCTGTGCCAGCTCGCGAACCCAGCGCGATTCCCGGCGAATCCACTCCCTCAGGCAAACAAAGACACCCAGGCTCTCTAGGATCACGGCGGGGGAAAAATGTCCCTGAATCACGTAGCGTAGCGCCTCGGTGGGCTCTGCATCCGCGGCACGCACCCACTCGCCAAAGATCAGATACGCCGCAGCAAGCAGCCAACCAAGAAGGCCCAGCAGAGGGGTTAGCGGGTCGCCCGTGCGCCGCTTGAGGGAGAAGCCCAGGATGTAGTAGCCCAAGTAGGGAACAAAGAGCATCCAAGCCACGCGTCCCTCCGCCTCAGGACGCCAGAAAACCGTCGCTCCCGCAATTGCCAGTGCTGTGGCTCCCAGCCACCAGCGCTCTCGGTCGCCCAGAAAGCGTATCAGGGCGCGGAGCGGCGGTGTGAGCAGATAGAGCCCGGCGACTATAAAGAGAAAGTAGAGATGGTAGTAGGGCCGCCCTTGGCGCAGAAACTCCCAGCTCTGCGGGCTCATGCCTTTAGGATTGCTCCACGCAAGATAGAAGTAGCACCAAAAGAGAAGCGGTACGCCCACGCGTAAGAAACGCTTGCGGGCAAATGCTAGGGGAGTTTCCTGCCGATCCGGGTTGAGCAAAAGTGCCCCTGAGAGCATCACAAAGACCGGCACGGCCCACTGAGACAGCGACGAGAAGGCATTGCAGATCCACCAGCCTATCGTGTCTTCCGCCAGAGGGGGGCGCCGCCCGAAGCCGCAGACATGAATCAGTAAGACCGCGATCAGTCCACAGACCCGAATGGTGTCACCGTAGGCAAGACGCATCGTTTAGCCAGGGGTCATTTGCCAGAAATCACTCCCCAGAATGTCCCAGGGCAGCCGCCGCTCGTCAGGATCGTCCAGGTTGAAGTGCTGGTTGACAAAGTACAAGATGGTGGCGTTCTGTGTGCCAATATTGGCTCCACCATGCGCGACTCCTCGGGGGATATAGAGAAGCTGTGCACGGCCTCCTCCGAGAATAATTCGCGTAGAAGTGCCCGAGGTAGGGGAGTCCTTGCGGCAATCCAAAAGTCCCACGAGTAGCCGATCGGTCGGGGGGATAAACCAAACATCTTCCTGGTTGTAGTGTAGGTGAAACGCCTTGATCGCCCCTGGGAGCACCAGGGAATACGACGACTGACGAACTTGAAACTCAGGAATAGCGAGCAGGTGACCATTCTCATCGAGACGAATCAGCTCCGCAAAGCTGCCCCCATCGTCGGTCATCAGGTTCAGCGGAAGCACACGGACACCTTCGATCGGCATCTTACGTGTGTATTCTTGTGTGGTCAGTACAGCAGCGTATTCAGGTGCAAGATCAGTTTGTTTAAGCGATTCAGACATAGTTTTCTTAGGGGCAGTATAACATAGCACTCGCGAGGATCAGGCTTTGACTAGGCGGCGAAGATAGGACGCGTATTCTGTTTTGCCGAGCTTCGTAGCGCGTATCAGGACACCATCGGCACTGATCCAGCCCGATTGGTACGCGATCTCTTCCAGACACGCAATTTTAAGATCCTGGCGATGCTCAATGGCGGCAACAAAGTTGCT
>NZ_JAYUPA010000582.1:0-1540 GCF_043760365.1 Armatimonas sp. | reverse complement strand
CGCAGAACGGCCGAGAGAACCTGGAAATCTATGTGGGCGAGGGTGACAGTGGCGGCAACCCGAGTATCGCCGTGATCACGCCAGGGCACCAGAAGATCGTCCAGCCCATCACGCTCTACCGCTCGCCGGATCATGGCCCGCTCTCCAGCCTGATGGGAATCTACACGCTCTCCAAAGTCTCCCCAGACGGCAGAGTTCGCACAGAGGGAGCGAACCGGGCAACTGGTATAGGCGGCACGGGGCGCATCGAGGGCGGGCAGACGCTGGAAGCCTACATCTACCTCGAAATCGGCACCCTCAACGCCGCAGCCCCGCGAAACGCCGCTTCCGCCGTCTGGGGCAAGGTGGACAAGGGGCTTCAGTGCGGCATTCGGATGATCAGCACTCGCAAGTCCTACGAAGTCGGCGACACGCTGGAGGCTGAGCTTCTCTGGCGCAATGCCGGGGATAAGAAAGCCCACTGGGTGCATCCTCGGCAACTTGACCTCTGGCCTATCATCCGCGATGCGAGCGGTCGTGGGCTTCTGGTGAACACAGGAGCCCGTTTCGAGCTTATTCCTGGCTCTGCTGACTATGCACCCGGCGAGGTGCGCTCGCTGGGAACTCTGAAAGTCACGCTGGTTCCCGAGGGAACTCCCTCGCCCAAGAGCAATCGGGAGCCTGGACACATTACGCTGGCTCCGGGCACCTACTTCTTCAGCGGCTCCGGCGGAGTCAGTCGCGAAGGCGATCCCTGTCCTCACAGCGGCGAGGTCACCTTCACCGTGGTCGGTAACGCGCCATCAAAAAGCGATGTCGAGCTTTCGCTGCGTCTACCCAAAGGCGTGACGACATTCTCCAAGCTCAGCGAGGCCCGCTTTGAGGTGGTTCTACGCAACCTCGGCAAGCCCACGAAAGTGAGCTGGATCACTCCCGCTAATTTCGCCTTCTATGGCCCAGAGATTTTCACCAACGAACGCGTGCCAAAACCAATTCCCTATGTCCATACCGTCGGCGGGCCGTATCGAGGCGAGGGCCGACAGCTTGCCTCAGGGGAAACCATCGTGCTGGGAACGATCCCGATTCCTCGTGAGGCGCGTGCCACCCTAGACGCGCTTCCTCGCCCCGGACCGACGGTTTCCACCGATCTGATCGTCCCCCCACTGCAGTTCTACGCCTACGATGCACGTTTTTCGCTGGGCATCACGGTTGCAGGAAAAAGCGAGCAGAAGCTCTCGGCACGCTTGCCCTTTACCGTGTCGCGCTCCTAAACCCTTCGCGAAGCCGGAGGGTGGCGAGCCTAAGCGAGCCGGGAGGCAAAAAGCGCGGGTACACTCTTGGCGTGATTACCTTTGACTACCACAGCCACAACGAGCGCTGCGGCCACGCGGTCGGAAAGCTGGAGGACTATGTCCAGCAGGCCATAGCGCTCGGCCTGACTCACTTTGGCATGTCCGATCACGGCCCCGCCTACTGGCTTGAGGGCGACCACGCCCAGCCCTGGGTGCAGATGGCCGTCTCCGAGCTGCCTAACTATGTCGCGGAGGCCGTGGCTATCAAA